>JAAZHD010000127.1 GCA_012510895.1 Clostridiales bacterium | reverse complement strand
TTCCCGAAGAGGTGCTTCAGGTTTCAGTTATTCTGTCAGCCATGCCGGCGGCAGCCAATACAGCCATCTTTGCTGAAAAATACGGCGGAGATGCCGTGTTTTCATCAAGGATAATCAGCATATCCACTCTTCTTTCCATATTTACCATACCTTTGATCCTAATGATTTTTTAATTATTTGAAAGTCAGTTAATTGTCGGAACTGTTCAAATTACGATATAATAAATTAAACAAAATATTATTTTAAAATAAATGGGGGGTTACGGGTGGCAGCTTTTAATCGAATCGGATACAAGGAAAAGGCTAAAAGGGATCTAAAAGGCAATTGGGGAATGGCGGCAATTATGACATTAATAATGGTGCTAATTTCCTCCATCACAGTACCAATTCCAATAGTCAATATCATCCTTGCCCTTTTTATTGTTCCTGCTCTTGTTTTGGGTTTTACTATGGCCTTTCTCAGACTGGCCAGGGGGCAGCAGTTTGATCTCAATACCTTGTTTGACGGCTTCAAATATATTATGAAGGCTTTTGGACTGCACTTCCTCACCGGTCTTTTTATTTTTCTTTGGTCCCTGCTTTTTATTATTCCCGGAATCGTTGCGGCTCTCAGGTATTCCATGGCATTTCATATTTTAGCTGATAATCCTGATATCGGAGTTATGGAAGCAATTGAGAAAAGCAAAATGATGACCCAGGGTTATAAGCTGGATATTTTTATTATGTATTTAAGTTTTATGGGCTGGGCAATTCTTTCAGCCTTTACTTTGGGGATCGGAGTTCTGTGGCTGGCGCCTTATATCAGCACAAGCTTTGCAAATGTGTACCTGGCGCTTAAAGGTGAAGAGACTTTATCGGCATCAGCTTAAAAAAGACCCTCCGGTTTATCCCGGAGGGTAATATGCAAGCTAACAGGTATATGAATAAGGGGGTCTTTGTGAATGGTTCACAAGGATTGAGTTGGGTTATCAAACTAGCTCTCATTATCGAGCATTATATTTATAACCTTGTTTATATGGCTGAAACATATAATTGATAATTATTTTCAATTAATTTTTAAACTTATTTCTAAGCCCTTAATTCTGTCTTTTATGCGATTTCTTTAATTGAGTCGGTGACTCCGATATGCTATAATTGTTTCAGGTATTTATTCACAAATAAAAATTTAATATTACAGCATTTATTATGAAAATAATAACAATAACAGCTGAATGATTTTTGCAATTCCAATTTGAATTAAGCGAAGGGGGAAGTTCACATGAAGTTGGGCGTCAGTTCTTACAGTTTTCACAGGCTGGTTCGCAGCGGTCAAATGTCACTTTTGGATGTCATATCCAAGGCCAAAGAAATGGGTTTTGATGTAATTGAATTCAGCACCTTCATTCTGCCGGAAGGGGAGACCCCTGTTTCCTTTGCGCCGAAAATAAGGGAAGAGTGCGAGCGTGTTGGCATAGAAGTTGCCAATTACACCATCGCCGGCGATTTTATCAATGGATGCGGCGGAGATTTGGATGCCGAAATTGAAAGGCTTAAGGAAGAAGTCAGGGTAGCACAGATATTAGGAAGCCCTGGCATGCGCCATGATGCAGCGTGGGGTTTTACTGAAGATTATAAAGGGGTACGCAGTTTCGATGCAGTACTGCCCAGGCTGGCCAAAGGCTGCCGTGCTGTTACGGAATATGCTCAGGAACTGGGAATCAGGACCATGGTAGAGAACCATGGACGATTCGCACAGGACAGCGATCGGATAGAAAAGCTGGTCACTGCAGTGGATCATCCTAATTTCGGCGTATTGGTAGATATGGGCAATTTCCTTTGTGTTGATGAAGCTCCGGAGAAGGCCGTAGGCCGCTTAATGCCTCATGCATTCCATGTTCATGCGAAAGACTTCCATGTTAAGTCCGGAAATGAGCCCAATCCGGGTAAGGGATGGTTTGAAACAAGAGGCGGCAATTACTTAAGGGGCGCCGTAATCGGTCATGGCAATGTACCCATACTTCAATGCCTGAAAGTAATGAAAAACAATAATTATAACGGTGTTCTTTCCATTGAATTTGAAGGCATTGAGGACCCGCTGACAGGAATCGAGATCGGCTTTGAGAACTTGAAATCTTATGTAGAGCAGGTTTTCAAGGATTAACCGGCTGACTGTTACAGTGATTAACTTATTTTGTCTATACATATGGTACAAAAAGTGATAAAATGTGTTAGAATAGTATTAAGCTGATCTATGCCAGCTGTACCTTATGCATAATCATCCTTTGGAAATAAATACTATATATGTCCGGTAAGGTATGGATGATTTACATGAAGGTAAGAGTTTAAATCACATATGATTTATTAAAATTATCAGAGGAGGAAAAGTAATGGCCAAAAATATTAAAACCATGGACGGCAACCAGGCAGCGTCTTATATGTCCTACGCCTTTACTGAAGTTGCCGCCATTTATCCCATTACACCATCATCTAATATGGCAGAAAACGTAGATGAATGGGCTGCACATGGGAAGAAAAATATATTTGGACAAGAAGTTAAGGTCGTAGAAATGCAGTCAGAAGCAGGAGCTGCAGGAACTGTGCATGGTTCCCTGGTTTCCGGCGCTTTAACCACTACTTATACTGCATCTCAGGGTCTTTTGCTGATGATCCCCAATATGTATAAAATTGCCGGAGAATTGCTGCCGGCTGTATTCCATGTCAGTGCCAGAGCAATAGCTGCTCATGCCCTGTCTATTTTTGGAGACCATCAGGATGTTATGGCATGCCGTCAGACCGGTTTTGCACTGCTGGCATCCGCCAGTGTACAGGAGGTTATGGACCTGGCTGCCGTTGCTCACCTGTCCGCTATTAAGTCCAGGGTACCCTTCCTGCACTTCTTTGATGGGTTCCGTACTTCTCACGAGATTCAGAAAATCGAAGTTATCGATTATGAAGATGTAAAACCCCTGTTGGATTCTGAAGCCCTGAAGGAATTCAGAAACCGCTCCATTAATCCCAACAGGCCTACAGTTAAAGGTACCGCTCAGAACCCCGACATTTATTTCCAGGGAAGAGAAGCTGCCAATAAATATTTTGCAGCCGTACCTGAAGTGGTTTCATATTATATGGATGAGCTGGCCAAAATCACAGGCCGCAATTACCAGCTTTTTGATTATTACGGTGCGCCGGATGCAGAATATGTTATTGTTGCCATGGGTTCTGTCTGCGACACCATTGACGAAACCATTGATTATCTAATGAGCAAGGGAGAAAAGGTAGGCACCATTCGTGTTCGCCTGTATCGTCCCTTCTCTGCAGAGCATTTCCTGAAAGTGCTTCCTGAAACAACAAAGAAAATTGCTGTGCTTGACAGAACAAAAGAGCCGGGCTCCCTGGGAGAACCGCTTTATCAGGACGTACTTCATGTATTCTATAAACACGACAAAAAGCCTGCTATAGTAGGCGGACGCTATGGTTTGGGTTCCAAAGACACAACACCTTCCCAGATTATTTCCGTATTCCGGAATCTGCAGAAAGATCAGCCCAAAGACAACTTTACCGTCGGTATTGTTGATGACGTAACCAATACATCATTGGAAGAAGTTGAAATGGTAGATACCACTCCTGCAGGCACAATCAGCTGCAAGTTCTGGGGACTGGGTTCCGATGGTACAGTTGGCGCCAATAAACAGGCAATTAAGATTATCGGAGATAACACAGACCTGTATGCACAGGGATATTTCTCATACGACAGTAAGAAATCCGGCGGAACTACCGTTTCCCACCTGCGTTTCGGACCCTCGCCGATTAAATCTCCTTACCTGGTAGTTTCTGCAGACTATATTGCCTGCCACAACAGATCCTTCATATATCAGACCGATGTATTGGCCGGAATTAAAGAAGGAGGCACTTTTGTACTGAACTGCCCCTGGACTGAAGAAGAGTTAGACGAAAGACTGCCGGCAGCCATGAAGAGAACCATTGCTCAGAAGAAACTTAAATTCTATGTAATAGATGCTATTAAGATTGCCGGTGAAGTTGGTCTGGGCAACCGTATCAACATGATCATGCAGTCAGCATTCTTCAAACTGGCCAATGTAATCCCGCTGGATGATGCTGTTAAGTATCTGAAAGAATCCATAGTTGCAGCTTATGGCAGAAAGGGCCAAAAAGTTGTTGACATGAATCACAAAGCTGTTGATTTGGGTATTGATGCTTTGGTTGAGATAAAGGTTCCTGAGCATTGGGCCGATGCAAAAGATGATGAGCCCGTTAAAGCTGCAGACGAGCCTGAATTTATCACTAAGATTCAGCAGCCCATGGCCAGACTGGAAGGCGACAAACTGCCGGTCAGCACCTTTACGGAAGCAGGTATGGAAGACGGTACCTTCCCGACAGGTACTACAGCTTATGAAAAACGCGGTATTGCCGTAAATATACCTGAATGGCAGCTAGATAATTGTATCCAGTGTAATCAGTGTTCCTTTGTATCTCCCCATGCTGTCATCAGGCCTTATCTCTTAAATGATGAGGAACTGGCAAAGGCTCCTGAAACATTTAAGACCAAGAAGCCTATAGGCAGAGGCATGGATGGCTTGCACTACAGGATCCAGGTAAGCCCCCTGGATTGCACCGGATGCGGCAACTGTGCTGATATTTGTCCTGCTCCCAAGAAGGCATTGATAATGAAAGATGCAGATGAGCAGACTGAACTGGAAGCTGATAACGCTGCATTTGCTGCAACCGTTACCGATAAGGATGTAATGTCCAAAACAACCCTTAAGGGCAGCCAGTTTGTAAGTCCTTTGTTTGAGTTCCACGGTGCATGCCCCGGCTGCGGTGAAACCCCCTATATCAAGCTGATTACTCAGTTGTTCGGGGATCGGATGATGATCGCCAATGCCACAGGATGTTCCTCAATTTACGGTGCAAGTGCTCCCTCTATTCCTTATACAACCAACAGAAAAGGAAGAGGTCCTGCCTGGGCTAACTCACTGTTTGAAGACAATGCCGAGTACGGATACGGTATGCTTCTGGGTACAAAACAGATTCGCGAGAAATTGGCAGATTACGTGAAGGAAGGACTTAAAGCCGACTTCCCGGAAGAGCTTAAGAAAGCTTTCCAGGATTGGCTGGATGCATTTGATGACGGAGAAGCATCCAGGGCAGCTTCTGATCACTTGCTGAAAGTTATAGAGGAAAAAGCTGATAAGAATAATAAGATTATTGCAGAAATTCTTGACAGAAAAGATTACCTGATTAAGCCTTCCCAGTGGATCTTCGGCGGAGACGGCTGGGCTTATGATATTGGCTACGGCGGACTGGATCATGTTCTGGCTTCCGGTGCTGATGTGAATATTCTGGTTCTGGATACAGAGGTATATTCCAACACCGGCGGACAGTCCTCCAAATCCACACCAACTGCTGCTGTTGCCAAGTTTGCGGCATCCGGTAAGAAGATCCGGAAGAAAGATCTGGGTGCAATGGCTATGACCTATGGTTATGTATATGTTGCCCAGATTGCAATGGGTGCCAATATGAATCATACCATTCGCGCCATCACTGAGGCAGAGAAATATAATGGACCGTCCCTGATCATTGCTTACTCTCCCTGCATCAACCATGGTATCCGAACAGGTATGGGCACTACAATTAACCAGGAAAAACGAGCAGTTGAGTCCGGATACTGGCATCTGTATCGCTATAACCCGGAATTGAAGAAAGAGGGCAAGAATCCCTTCCAGCTGGATTCCAAGGAACCCACTGGAGACTTCCAGGAATTCATTAATTCCGAAGTTCGCTATACGTCGCTGAGAAATACTTTCCCCGAACTTGCAGATGAAATGTTCAAGACTGCAGAAGAGCACGCAAGGGAAAGATATGAAAATTATAAACGTATGGCAGAATACGATTATTCCAAAGAATAATAAATAACCTGCAAAAAAAGCTGCTGTGGACCAAAATGGCCTGCAGCAGCTTTTCGTTTACATATTGGGGTTTTTCGGATATAATAACATCAAATCATCACTATTCCAACTACTAGTTCACAGGGCATATGCATATATACTTATACATATAATTTTGATATATTCAAACAAAAGGACAGGTTATTCAAAACATGTATTGATAAGGGGATATCACAATGCAGCTAAATATAAAAGAAATGTATATGAATCAGGAACCGTTTGGCCAAGTCATTTGTTCCGCAATCATAGTTTTATTTATTGTATATGCGGCGGTAGATATTATAAGGGTATTATGGTTTCAGAGGGTATATAAGAGTCTTATAAGAAAAAAGGAAAGTCCGGATCAAAAACCGGAATTCTTTGAGCACTATTACCTTAAGAATGTTTATGACCAATATATTGCTGCAAAGCAGGAAAATGCAAATGCTGTAGATCTCGACTCTATGCTGGACAAGGAGCTGCCCGTCTACCTGCGTGTAAGCAGGAATATAATATCTCTTTTTCCGGGTTTAATGACAGCCCTGGGCCTTCTTGGTACATTCTACGGGCTGTCAGCTGCAATATTGAAGTTGATTACTGAGTTTAATCAGCAATTTGCTTTCTCAAATGGGGGAGCGGATATGCAGTCATTCAAAGATATGGTTGACATATTGAGTTCCCCGTTAACCGGCATGAGTACTGCTTTTACAAGCAGCCTTCTGGGACTGTCCATGTCTGTGATTGCTAATCTGCTGCATAGTATATTTTTTGCTCACAGAGAAGAAAGGGCATTTGCTTATATTGTTGACTATTTTGAAAATGAAGTTGGTTTGAAATATGAGAGCGGATTTGACAGGGCTGTTATTAGGTTGAAAGACGGACTGAAGGAGAGCTTTGACAATTTCTCCGGCAGCGTTAAAGATCTCTCTCTTAATCTTAAAACATCCGTCGCAGCCATTGATCAATCAGCAGTCCGGCTTAATGATGCAATTGACGGACTCCATGGCCCGGTTGATAATTTCCGGAGCAGTATTGAACTATTCAAAGACGGGTGCAATATCCTGGATAAACAGACGGAAGCTATAGAAAAAATTACTGCCCGTTTAAGTGAGGAATTAAGCAATACACTGCATAAGGGACTTAATGAGCTTGTAAGCAGAATGGAGCAGGCAACACTGCAATTTTCAGACAAGCTCGATATGATTTCATCAGCCCAGGGCTCAGCTGTGACAGATGCCGTAGATAATATGAAAGATCTGATTGGAGGCATGAACCGAAATCTTGCGGCTTCAACAGCTTCCAATCAGGAAATTAAGCAGGCCTTGTCATCCCTGGACAGTACATACCATGACTACCAGGAAAGCATGCAATCAGTAAATCAAGCAATGGAAAACAACTATAAACTGCTCCTGGATTTACAGGGAAATATCCAGAGACTTTCAGACAATATTACTGACAGATTGAGAGAAGCATTAAGTGATGCAGTTTCAACTGTTATGAATGAGTCATCCGGCCGCATGGCAAAACACCTGAGGCAGGAAACAGATCAAATGGTCAAGGCTGTAGCTGAGACAGGCAGACTGCTGCAGGAGCTGCGTGAGAATCTGAATAGTTCTATTAAGAACCTGGAAATGAAGTTAGCAGAGTTGTTAGACAACATACAGCATGGAAATGCAGTTTCCCGGGAATTTTTTATTCAATCCCTCAATGAAATGACCAATAAGGCAGCTGCCAGTTATGATGATTTCCATAAGAACATCATAGATCTCCATGAGACTGCAGCCCTTCTCCAAAAGGCTTTGAATCATGTAATCGGAATGCAAATCCAAAACTCAGAAGGAGGGGAGGCTGTTGATGATATACAAACGGACAGGCTATAGACAAGGCAGGGAAAACAAAACCGATTATTGGCCGTTTATCGTAAATTTAATATCATCTTTGGCTTTGGTCTTGTTCTTTGCCATGGCCTTGTTAGCAATAACGGCATCTTATAATTCATTGAGATATAAAGCGGCGGCGGAAGAATTGGAAAAAGAAAAACAGACACAGGAGAGCGAAAGCATAGAACTGGTAGAAAAGCATAAACAATTGGTGGATGATATTGAACGTATTATCGGAGCCCGCCAAAAGATGTATGAAACAATTATGACTGAACTAAACGAGCACTTGGGACAGGGTACGGTTATGCGGGACGAGACCCGGCTGTATGTGAATGCAGAAACCTTGTTTGAGCCCAATAAATGGGAACTGACAGAAGCCGGCAGGGAACTGGCAGGAGAGCTGGGAAAAGCATTTATGAAAATTCTCAAGGAGCAGCATAAGTATATAGCAGACATGGAAAGCGGTGTCAGAATCCTCAACCTGGAGGTTATCGGTCACACAGACAACAGAGGCAAGGAAAGCGGGAACAGATTGCTTTCCGCACAACGCTCCGGTGTTTTTGTGGATTATATGTTATCGGAATTGTCTGAAGAAGGTCGTCATACATACGGTTCTTATTACAAATCTTCCAGCATGTCCAAGTATTCGCCTATAGCCGGTACAGTCATTTCACAAACAGATGAAGAAAGGGCCAGAAGTCGGAGAATTGAATTTGTTATCAACTTCTCGGATGAAGATTTCAATTATTTGCTTGAAAAATACTCCGAAAGCAGGTGAAATATTTGCACCATATAATCAGAGATTATTTTCTTGGCCAATCTTTATCTGAGGATGTGGAAAGACTCACCGGCAAAGACTTTATACATGTACTTGAGGTTTTGGGAGAAAAATACTGGGCCGAAAAAATGAGAAGGCTTCATGAAGATGAGAAACCGGCTGATGCTGTTTTGTCATTGCGGGAGCACTTAAATTACCCGGCGCCTGTCAGCATTGAAATTAAAGATTCCAATGAAGTTCTGATAAAACTAAAAGACTTTGCTGCTCAGCCCGGGATGTTTGAGAAGACTGTGGTTCAGGGTCGCTTTAATCTGATGCTGAATGGGCCTTATAAGCTGGATATAAAGCTTTTGACTTTCCGCATCAATCATACCCAAAACGTCTTTAATATCAGGAAAAGAGTGACTGATGAAAATACAATGGCTGTCCATTACTCAGTTATGGCAGAGCCATCTCTTCTGTACCTGGGAGAACAAAGGGAGCTGATTACTTTATCGATTCCCGGCAGTTCCGTTCAGCACCTCATTCGAATTCAGCCTGAAGATCATGTATTTGAAGACCGGCTGGATGAATGCAGGACATATGAGGAGTTGAAAGAATATTTTGATGAAATTCCTTTGGTTGCGGCAGATTATTTGGATACGTCCAGGCATTTATATACAAATCTGATTAAGTGGCTGGAATATAAAGAGCTGAATACATGGCCCCTGGAACTGATGGGGAGTATCAGTGGGAGCACTTATGACGAGCGCCGCAGGAAGCTGTTTGGTTTTTTCAGGCTGCTGGGGCTTCCGAAAAAAGAAGATTCGCTGGAAAACTTGCCCGTGGAAGCGGCAGCTGCAGATGTCAAAAACACTGCAGGGAAGGCAGGGGCACATAACAGGAGGGCTGATCTTAAGAAAGCTCTTAAGCTTGTAAGGGTTCATTTGTTTGCAATCTCTTGTTTAAATGAAGAAGACAGGAAGGCTCTGAGAGATAATGTCATAAACCTATGCAGGCAGATTATGGATCATGTACCGGGCAACTCATTAAGCAGCAGGCTTGCTGTACGGGCTGTTCTTATGTCAGGGCTTACAGATGCTGAGACTCCGTTAAGAATGCGGCATCTGTTGCCCCATGTATCAAAATGGGATGTTCGGGATGTAAGATACGCACGCAAACTGTTATTTGAGCTGAATAAACAAAAGAAGATACCGGATTTAAGGCATTTGCCTCTTATATGGTATATTGGTCAGGCAGAAAAGAATACACGGCTAATTGACGATATAAAGAAAATGATTCTTACCAGGACGGTTACCTTCTTTCGGCTGCTGAGGCGCGACTTAATGTTGATTAAGGATGAAAAACCAGACTTGTATGACCTGCTTTGGAACAAGTACCGTCTGATTTTGGAGAGCTGCAGGTTTGACAAAGAAGAAACTGAAGTCATTGTTCAGAAGCTGTTCAATAATTCCGGCATTGATGAATTGCCTTTCCTGTTTTGGCGTTTGCTGCCTGATGCTTCTGCAGCAAAAATATTTATTAACTATATAGGTGAGAAGAATTTTCGTCCCGAATATTTAAAGGATTATCAGTCTCTGCTTATCAAATCTGAGCCTCATTACTGGGAAAGAAGCCCACTTATAAAACTGCTCATAGAGTTGCTGCCGTCCGTCAGCGAACCGGATAAAACTCTTTTTAATTTATTGCAAAGCTCGAAAACGGCAGATGTTCCTTATATCAACCTGCTTAAACCGGCTTTGGATGATGAATCGTTTTTTAATTTGATCAATCAATGCAGGATGATCAACGGCAGTTTGGCTGATGAATGTGAAAAAAGACTGTTAAATGCGGAAAAACCATGGTCTGTTAATGCCTGGACAGCTGCTTTCAGGCTGACCCGGCTTTACTATATATCAGCAGATAAGTTGGCAGGTCAGAAAAATATAAAAGGACGCATATGCCTGCGATTCTGTTATTTGCATAAGGAGGCTGAAAATCCGCCGATAGTTATGTGGCCCGGTTCAAGAAGCCTGTGTTTTTTGGATGAGCCGGATCCGTATGCAGTCTGGGTGGAGCCGCTTAATCGGTTTTATCCGGCTGACAGCTTAGATATAGTAAAAAGGGAGATAAATGATCAAGCCCTGAAACTTCTTGTTAATGATGCAATGGCTGGCAAAAACCTTAATCCGGCAGTGTATATTAAAGAACTGTCTGATCATTCTGACGCAGAAATATCCGAAACCTGGCCTACCCTTCATCCTGCAATAGGAAAAATATTGAGTCTTGCTGTTCGCTGCTTCAGTATTTCTGATAAAGCGGATGGAATTAGTTATGGTACTGCTGCGATTGGGTGGACTGAGATCAGCCGACTTACTTTAAAACTATTTCGCTTCTACAGGCCGTCCGGCTTTACAGGATTAATGCATACGGTATATAAAGGACTGGTGCAGGAGGAGTCGGAAGAAACAGGAATGAAATTGCTTGATCTTTTGATCCGCCTGGGTTCCCGAACATTAGCAAGCAAAGATTTTAACATTGGGGAGGATAATACTTGGGCTCAGGCTGTATATTTTCAAAATAAATACAGCAGGAACAATCTGTCTGAATTAGAATTTAGGAAGTATATTGCCAATCAGGGTTTGCATCATGAAAAACCCCATGTTATTCTTAGCAGTCTGTGCGCTTTATACTTTAAGCAAACAGCAATGTATTATCCATATGGGCAGTATTTGATTAAGCATTGGGACTGGCTTCCAATGGAAATTGTTAATGATGCCGTTATTGTCCGTTATCTTATGCAGACAACTGACGACTACGAATTTAAACTAAAACAGTATCTGAACAAGGGAGAATACAGTGCAATCGGCATCCGCACTCTTGCTCAGGCATGGAGAAAACATGCCGGGCTGACACCTGTCATGGAGGAATATATCAGCAGATTAATATACAGAAAGAGCAGAAATGAACTGGCTGTGATACATGATCTGCTTACTCATTATTATAGAGAACACCCTGGAAAAAAACTGCTTTTATCTTTGCAGGAGGGTGAAAACGAATAAAATGCTCCCCTTATTACAGCATTCCAGGCTGTATAATCTAAGGGGAGCATATACAAAATGCGGCAGCTAAAAAGTTTCGTTTTTGCTTCAATAATTTCTACTTCTGGTTTTCATCCACATAATCTTTTGCATTGACTACTTCTTCTTCACCGGGCAGGTGGACACGGGATTCAGGTTTATAATCCTGAATGTTAGCCCAAGCGGCTGTATCGTGTTTTTCAATAGGGGTTTTGTAGTTGGTGGATTTAATCGTTTGAGCCTTGTCGGCTTTGTTTTTGTCAGCCATGTTCCAACCTCCTTTTATTTATAGTGGACGAATTAGTGACAAAATATTCGATTTTTAATAATTACTACCCGTTTAAAGGCTGTTTCAAACATAAACCAGGTGTTTACTTGTAATTTGATAGTTAATATCTAAGTTATTGTGCTGCATGCTGCCATGCTTTGCATAATGCATTCAAATGTATTCATATCCTGCCGGAAAAGTGGGAATTATTATCTTAAGCTGTTGCTCATATTTTAAAGGAGGAAAGTTATGGATATCAAATTAACTGACAGTGTAACCTGGGTAGGGAAGAAGGATTGGGAGCTGCGTTATTTTCACGGCATGGAATATTCCACTCACAGGGGTTCCTCTTATAATTCTTATCTGGTGCGGGACGAGAAGACGGCACTTATTGATACGGTATGGGAGCCCTTTGCCAGGGAATTCGTAACCAATCTAAAGAAGGAAATTGACCTGAGTGAAATTGATTATATCATTGCCAACCATGGGGAGATAGATCACAGCGGAGCACTTCCGGAGCTGATGAAGGAAATTCCGGATACCCCCATTTACTGTACAAAAAACGGCATACGTTCTATAAAAGGCCATTATCATCAGGATTGGAATTTTGTGGAGGTGAAAACCGGTGACCGTTTAAACCTGGGCAGCAAAGAACTGATTTTTATTGAAGCCAGAATGCTTCACTGGCCGGATTCCATGTTCTGTTACTTAACCGGGGAAAATATCCTGTTCAGCAATGACGCTTTTGGTCAGCATTATGCATCTGAGTTTATGTATAATGACGAAGTGGATCAGGCAGAGCTGTATCAGGAAGCCCTAAAATATTATGCCAATATACTTACTCCGTTCAGTCCTTTTGTTGTGAAAAAAATTGAAGAGTTTGTCGGTTTTAATCTGCCACTATCAATGATCTTTACCAGCCACGGTATTTTATGGCGCGACAACCCTCTCCAGATTGTTGAAAAGTATATGGAATGGGCTAAAGACTATCAGGAGAATCAAATTACCCTGATTTATGATACCATGTGGAATGGAACCCGGAGAATGGCAGAAGCCATAGCAAAAGGAATTAAAGAAGCCCGCCCTGAAATAAGGGTAAAACTTTTGAATGCCGGAAAAACAGACAAGAATGATGTGATTAGTGAGGTATTTAAATCAAAGGCAATTCTTGTAGGCTCAACAACCATTAATAAGGGGATTCTGACATCAATCGCCGGCATAATGGAAGAAATACGCGGTTTAGGGTTTAAGAACAAAAAAGGAGCCGCTTTTGGATCTTATGGCTGGAGCGGGGAATCTGTAAAGATAATCGCCGAGTTAATAGAAAAGTCCGGATTTGAACTTGTCAATGATGGGATCCGGGTACTATGGAATCCTGACGAAGACAGTGTGGCAAAATGCATAGAATACGGAAAGAACTTTGCAGCTGCTGTGGATTGAATAATATGATGAAGAGGGATTGCAATTCTTAATAACGTTAATAGTATAAACAGTTGGAGCAAATGAAAAAGATGGTGAGTTTAAGACGCAGAAAAATGAAAGTTGTATTAATTACTTTAGCGGCAGCGGTTTCCTTATTCATTTTAATACTTGCAATTATCCACACATATGTAATAAATTCATACAAAAGCAGGATTATTTCTCCAAACCAGGCTTCGGAATCAGAGGCCGACTGCATTTTAGTGTTAGGTGCAGGCGTATGGGACAGCGGTCCCAGTCCCATGCTTGAAGATCGTCTGCTGCAAGGGATTGATCTGTATTTTGCCGGTGTTTCAGACAGGCTGCTTATGAGCGGAGATCATGGATCAAAGGATTATGACGAAGTGAACACAATGAAGAAATTCGCCATAGACAGGGGCGTACCGTCTGAACATATTTTTATGGACCATGCCGGATTCTCTACTTATGAAAGCATGTACAGGGCAAGGGATGTTTTTCAGGTTAAGAAAGCAATTATTGTCACACAGGAATTTCACCTTTACCGCGCCTTATACATAGCGAACAAATTAGGCCTTGATGCATATGGCGTTGCTTCGGACCTGAGAAGATATGCAGGCGAAGAATACGTGGAAGCCCGGGAGAAGCTGGCCCGCATCAAAGACTTTTTTCAGGTCCTGATTAAGGTAAAGCCTGCTTACTTAGGCGATCCCATTCCAATAGACGGAAATGGGGATGTGACTAATGATTGAGCGTATTTACAGCTTGACAGTTATATAAGGAATTAATTATTAGGGGAGGTAATATAATGGGTAAACTGCCGTTTAAAATCATACCGCCTGATGTACCGAACGAGGGAATCTTGTTTGTAGACCACCAGAGCAGCGGCCGCAGCGGACATCTGGGACACGCACTGGTTGAGTATGCACCCGGCTGCATTCTGGCATTTTACAGCAACTGTTCGGGCAGGCGCAACAATGGACACAGCGGATTTGGATGGATGGAATACAGACGAAGCACTGACTACGGCCAAAGTTGGGGAGAACCGCAAATTTTAGAGTATAGTTACAAAAGCTTTCTTGACGGGCTGTTTACTATCAGCTGTGAAAAGGCTGTGGTGCCTGAAGAAAATCATATTGTACTGTTTTGTATACGCAATGACGCATATGCAATAGGCTGGGAACCTTGGTTTGAACCTGCTGTATTGCATAGTAAAGACGGGGGACACAGCTGGTCAGAGCCTATTGATTTTTCCGATAAAGCAGGACGGATTTATGATGCTGTTTACAAGGATGGATGTATATACGCTCTTGAATTCTGCAATGACGGGAAAGTGAGTTTTGTAGGCAATGATCCCTCCCATGTTTACCGGCTTTATGTCAGCCTGGACGGAGGATACAGTTTTCAGGTTCGCCGCGAACTGCCCCTGGATACCCGGGGAAGAGGATACGGTGCATTGGAGTGGCTGCCGGATGGCAGGCTGATTGCCTATATCTACAATTATAATGACGAGTACAATTTGGAATGCTGTATCAGCGATGACGGAGGATTCACCTGGAGTGAGCCTGTAAAGAGCTACTGTGCCAAACGGATCCGCAATCCGCAGGTAGTAAGATATAAAGACCTCTATTTCCTCCATGGCCGTTCAGGCTGTGTGGACAAATCCCTGCCTTCCGATTTTGTGCTTTATCATTCAAAAGACGGCCTTAACTGGGACGAGGGAATTTTACTTCGGAAAACACAGGATACAGCGCCTGAAGGCTTTAGTGCCCGCCCCAACGGTGCTGCTTCATATTATTCAAATAATCTGGTAACAGGCCGTTTTGGCGGGCCCCAGCGGCTGTTGATTCAAGCCTCTGATGCATATAGCAGTTCCCGCACCAATATTCGTCATTGGTGGATAGAAATCCCGTAAAACTGATAAGTATATTATACAGGCGGAAGAAAATCAAAAACCAGTCATGCAAACATATTTTGTTTAATGACTGGTTTTATATAGTGTCATTATATCCGACTTATCTTCGCGAGTAAAACTCAGTAACCAGGGAATCTTTCACCTGAATGGGTATTTCCTCCCTGAGCGGCATCCTGGTAAGTCTCCCCGAAAAGCTGTCAATGTCCTTTTCCAAATAGGGAAGGGTTAATGTATGATTTACAAAAGTGTCCCTGAATAAATCTACAGAGCGGGATTTTTCCTTCAGAGTCACTACATCGCCTGGTTTTATCTGTATGGACGGCTTATCTGCCTTATGCCCGTTCAGAAGTATATGAC
>JAAZHD010000126.1 GCA_012510895.1 Clostridiales bacterium | reverse complement strand
TCTTTGTGCTTCCCGCATAGTCTGCCAGCGTCTCCAGAATGCTTACCAGATCCTTAATCGGCACATTTTCCCTTAATAGGTTTTGCAGCACCTTTTGAATTTCACCCAGAGACATTAGATTCGGAACCAGCTCTTCGATCACTGCACTGTAATCTTCCCTTAATGCATCAATCATCTGTTTCACTTCCTGCCTGCCTATGAGTTCATGGCTGTGAGTCTTTATTATTTCTCCCAGATGAGTGACCAAAACAGTGGCGGCATCCACCACTGTGCAGCCTTTCAGCTCCGCCTCATCCCTGTCCCTTTCTTCTATCCATAAGGCAGGAAGTCCAAATGCAGGCTCAACAGCAGGAATTCCTTTAAGATCTATCTCTTCGCCGGCAGGGTTCATAGCCAGCAGATGCCTTGGCATGACTTCACCTCCGGCCACCGCAATGCCCTTAATCTTTATTATGTATTCATTGGTTTTTAACTGTAAATTATCGCGAATTCGGATAGAGTGAACTATGAGCCCCATCTCCAGGGCACACTGTCTTTTGATGCGGGATATCCTTTCCAATAAATCACCGCCGGCATCTTCGTCTGCAAGCTCAATCAGTCCGTAACCCAGCTCCACCTCAAGGGTTTCCACCTGCCGGAATTCCAATCGGCTCTCAGGTTCAAGCTGCGAAGCAGCAGAAGAACGTTCCTCAGCGGCGGCAATCTGCTCCCGCACTTCTTTATTTTTTTCCTCCTTATGCATGAAATAGGCACCTGCGCCACAGCCGGCTGACAGTATCAAAAAGGGAATTGTGGGCAAACCCGGTGTCATTCCCAGAATTAATATGACAACTGAAGCGATGGCCATTACCTTGGGAAAGGCAAATAACTGACGGCCAAGATCTGTGCCAAAATTCTCATCTGATGCAGACCGGGTTACCAGAATTCCCGCAGCAACTGATATCATAAGGGAAGGAATCTGGCTGACCAGCCCATCGCCTATGGTTAAGAGGGCGAATTTAGAAAGGGCGTCCATAATCGGATAACCTTGCTGGAGAACATAGATGGCAATTCCTCCGATAAAGTTAATAAGGGTGATAATGATACCGGCAATGGCATCGCCCTTGACAAACTTCATGGCTCCATCCATAGCTCCGTAGAAATCCGCCTCTTTCTGCAACCTCTGTCTTCTTAACTTTGCTTCCTCTTCGCTGATTGCCCCGGTGTTTAAATCGGCATCTATGCTCATTTGCTTGCCGGGCAGGGCATCCAGAGTAAATCTTGCGGATACTTCCGAAACCCTGCCGGAACCGTTGGTAATTACAATAAGCTGAATAACTACGATAATGACAAAGATGATGGCTCCTACTATGTAGTTATCTCCTGTGGCAAAAACACCAAAGGATTCCACTACTTTGCCTGCATAACCCTTACTCAGAATAAGCCGGGTGGAAGAAATGTTAAGCCCCAGGCGAAACAGGGTTGTTACCAGCAGGAGGGTTGGAAAAACCGAGAATTGCAGCACTTCCTTGGTAAACATGGACAAAAGCAATACCACCACGGACAGGGTAATATTAATGGTCAGAAGCATATCAAGCACACCGGCGGGTATGGGCAGTATGATCAGGGTGATTATGCCCAGCACGCCGAAGGCTGTTAATACGTCCAAATAATCAGCCGGTTTTAAATAATGTTCCTTTGTTCTCACTGACATTCCTGTCTCATCCTTATCTTGCTCATCATCTTGTCATAAGCGTCCCGGGCCGGGCCTTGCTATACGGTCCTTCCCTCCATACGATAAACAATAGCCAGCACTTCTGCCACAGCCTGGTATAATTCCAGCGGAATCTCCTGTCCAACCTGGCCTTTTTGATACAAGGCCCTGGCAAGGAGCTTGTTTTCAATGACGGGAATCTTTTCCTCTTCTGCTATCCGGCGTATTTTCCCAGCCAGATAGTCTGCTCCTTTGGCCAGTACCACAGGAGCATCATGAGTTGATTCATCATATTTTAAGGCCACGGCAAAATGGGTGGGGTTGGTTACTACTACTGTGGAATCCGGCACCTGGGAGATCATGCGGCTCATAGCCAGCTGCCGCTGCTTCTGCCTCCTTAAGGACCTTAGCTGCGGGTCCCCCTCCATTTCCTTTATTTCTTCCTTGACTTCCTCCCTGGTCATTCTCAAATTCTTAAGGAAATTATAGCGCTGAACCATATAATCCAGGACAGCCAGTATAAAGAGGCTTATCCCCACCCTTGTCATCAGGCCGAGGATAAAATCTTTTACAAGGGGAAACACACCATGAATGCTGCGGTGAGCTGCATATAAAATGTCCCGATGGTTGTCCCGGATGTAAGACCAGGAAATATAGCTTACCAGAATCAGCTTCAAAAAATTTTTCACAAGGTCCAGCAGGGCCTTCCTGGAAAAGATGTTTTTAAATCCCTCTATTGGGTTTAATCTTTTCAGAGCGGGCTTAAGGGGGTCAGCGGACCGGATAAAGCCTGTCTGCATAAGATTGGCCAATACCCCTATGACCATCACTCCGGCCATGGCCGGAAGAACCACTTGCAGAAAGATGAGGGAATCCTGAAGAAATATGGAGATCATATTTCCCAGGGTCACCGTTCTCGACAGGCCGTTTTCCAATGAATGCCGCAGGTACCTGTGAAGTGCTGAAAAAACATGCTGGCTTACCATATGACCCATTATTATAAGTAATATCAGGGTAACGGCTGAGCTTAAGTCGGTGCTTTTTGCAACCTGTCCCTTTTTTCGTGCATCGGCCTTTCTCTTGGGCGTAGCCTCCTCTGTCTTCTCTCCTGCTGCAAAAGCCATGGCCAGAGGTATATCCTGCATAAAGTCATTAAGCCGGTAGGGCAGAATTTCAATCACCCTGACAATTGACTGAATTATGACTGGTAAGAGGACAATGGCGGCTAAAATACCCACAAGCATTTTGAGCGGCAGATTCAACATTAAAAGGTTAATCTGAGGAACGGACCTGGATAGTACGCCCATTACCACATCTACCAATAAGACAATTACAATAATGGGCAAGGCTATTTCGAAAGCAATCAAAAATGTCCCCGAAAACAACTCAACGATTTTCCAGATATCAAGCTGCTTAAGTCCAAACTCTGTCAAAGGCACCAGTTCAAAACTCTGACTTATTCCGTATATTAAGTAATGATGGCCGCTCAGCCCATAGAATAAAGCTATTCCAATCCAGTAATACAGATTTCCGAACAGGGATACCCGGCTGCCGGTCATTGGATCAAAAACTGCTGCCATGGAAAAGCCTATCTGAAAATCCATCATCTGGCCTGCAATCTGAATCCCTATAAATATCAGATTCACCACATAGCCCAGAGCCAGGCCAAACAAAACTTCCTTTGCCGCCAGGATGCCGAATCGGATTAAAGATTCATCCGCCGATAATTCATAGGGCACCGCAATATACAGAATATATGCAAGCAAAAGGCAAAGACCTGTCTTCAAAAAGCCTGGAATGCCCCGGAGGCTGAAAAAAGGGGTTGCCGCAAGAAAGCAGAAAATCCTGAGCAAAATTAAAATATAAATCGCAAATCCGTCAAGACTGAAACTCACCGCGCTTGTCACCTAATTCACTATATTGGAGATATATGAGAATATCCGGTTGGTGAAGCTGATTAATGTATTCATCATAAAGGAACCGGCCAGTATCAGAACCAGAAAAACTGCCAGTATTTTAGGCACAAATGTCAGAGTTTGCTCCTGGATCTGGGTAGTTGCCTGAAATATGCTTATAACCAGACCAACTATCAGAGCCGCAATCAATGCAGGTGCGGCTATGAGCATGGCAGTGGGCAGTCCGTCTCCTATAATATCCATAATTACTTCCTGATTTATGGCCTTCACCTTCTCCCATATCCAATTCTTTTTTATGCAAAACCTTCCACCAGGGATTTCACTATTAAATGCCATCCGTCCACCAGGACAAATAATAATATTTTAAAGGGCAGGGAAATTGTAACAGGAGGCAGCATGAACATACCCATGGACATAAGGATGCCGGCCACCACCATATCTATTACTATAAAAGGGATGTACAGCAGAAATCCGATTGTAAAAGCGGTTTTAAGCTCGCTGATTACAAAAGCCGGAATCAGAGTTGACATGGATACGTCCATCCTGTCTTCGGGCAGCTCTTGCCCGGAAATATTTACAAAAAGGGCCAGATCCTTTTCTCTGGTTTGCCTGAGCATAAACTCCTTCAAAGGCCTGGTTCCGGCTTCTACAGCCTCTTCCTGGCTAATGGTTCCCTCCAGATACGGATTGACGGCAGTGTCGATAATCTGTCCTGCTGCGGGGGACATAATAAAGATGGTAAGAAAAAGGGCCAGTCCTATCAATATCTGGTTAGGCGGAGTCTGCTGTGTTGAAAGAGCATTCCTGAGCAGTGAAAACACAACAATTATCCTGGTAAAGGAAGTAAGCAGGGTAATAATAGACGGAGCCAGTGTTAAAACCGTCAGCAGCAATAGTATCTGTATACTGCTTACCCACTGTGACGGTTCTTCCTCTGTGCCGAAATCAATGCTTATATTAGGTATAGGCAGAGTTTCAGGTGCTGCCGATACGTTTTTCGGATACCAGGTAAATAAAATTATAAGTAACAGGACTATGCAAGCTGTTTTTCTATTCATGTAAGTTATCCCTCTGCACCCATCTGGCTATTGTACTTTTCCATATATCCGGGTAATGGCTCTGCTCTTTTCCGGATAAATACTCTTTCACTTCTTCTGGTTCCAGGGTCTTTATATGAGAAATACTGTTTTCACCGACCCCTAAAACCATATATTCATTAAAAATTTTCACAATACATAAAAACATCCCATTATGTATAGGAATGCGCTCCAATACCCTTATTCCATTTGGGGCATTCTGCCTGCCGTTTAAGTATCTGTTGGTCAGCCTGAGGCTTATGACAGCCAGTAAAATTACCAGAGGAAGGGCCAGCAGAAGCTTCAGAGCACTGAAAATTAAATCTGTATTCATTATTCAATGTTTCCTCGTTTCCCTTATTGAACTAAAAAATCCGTTATGTAGATGTCTGTCACAATTTTTTCAGAAAACAGCCGGTTCACCTTATCCTGAATTTCATTTTTTAAACTTTTCGAGTTTTCAATGGGAAGGATATCCTTTACACTTTTGCTTCTGAAAATCTCTAGGAGAGTATCCCTGATCTGTACCTCTTTTTCGCTGATGGATTTTTCATCCCCCCGAAGGTTATATCCAAGTGCAAGCTCTACCTTCAGATAGCGGGATTCATCTTTGAGGTTAACAATTATTTCGTCCAGGGAATAAGTGAAATTCGTGGTGCCTGAGCGCTGTTCTTCAGCAAAAATATAGGTATTGGTAAAAAAAGAAAATGCTATAAAAGCTATAACCAGGGTTATGAGCGGAATAATGAAATAAGTACGGAAATAATACCCGGTTCTGACTTTAGCTGCTTGTCTCAACAGCATCGCCCCCTTCCAGTGAAACTTCGATTAGTATATTAACCCTGCGGTTTTGCGCTTTGTTCTCTGCAGTGTCATTTGGCGCAACAGGCCGGTATTCCCCATAGCCTGCTGCCGACAGCCTTTCCGGTGCTATATTTTTCTCCTCTGCAAAATAGCGCAGTACCGTAGTAGCCCTGGCCGCAGACAGCTCCCAGTTGGTGGGATATTTAGATTTGCTTATAGGCACCGTATCCGTATGGCCTTCTATAATGATATTGTTATCAAATGCTGAAATCAGCTTTGTCAGTTTGTCCAGAAGGAGCTTGCTTTCATCCTTCAGATCGGCCATTCCGGGGTCAAAAAGAATGCTTTCGTTAATATCAATGATAACTCCCCTTCGATCCATCCTGAGCCTGACTTCCGCTTCCAGGTCTTCTTCCTCGACAAAACTCTGAACAATGCCGTAAACTCTTTTAATTTCCTCATTCAGTATGGCAATACCGTCTTGTGTCTCCTTAAAACGGGCATTGTCCTGATCTTCAGGCGGTAAATCCTGAGACGGAATTATAGGCCCGATAGGCCCGTCCGGGTATTCATCAAACATAGTAGGGCCGCTTTGCCCGGTTAAAGCCATTTGCAAAGAGATGGCAATTTCTTTGAATCTTTCCGCATCAATACTGGAGAAAGTATACAGCAGAACAAAAAATGTAAATAAAAGGGTAACCAAATCAGCATAGGTCGTCAGCCAGTTCCCCGAACTTTCTTCACTACCTGTCTGTCTCCGCCTTCTACTCATTTTCAATCACCATTTCCGCTTTTTCCGCAAGTTCAATTCTCTTCTGCCGCTCTTTCGGAGGCAGATATGCCATAAGCTTTTCTTCCACTATCCTGGGATTGACTCCTGACTGAAGGGCCAGCACTCCGTCTATTATCATTTCCATAGCGAATAACTCCTCGTCGGTTTGAGT
>JAAZHD010000125.1 GCA_012510895.1 Clostridiales bacterium | reverse complement strand
AGCCAGATGAGAGCAATTATCAGGCTGTAAACACCGTATACAACAACAGCATGGAGAAGGTCTTTAATAAAATACATGGCTAAGGATGCTATTATCAGGATGAGCAGAAAAAACATTATCCAGTAATCAGCAGCTATAAAATTCATATGCTCATTCCCTCCTAAGCTTAGTCTCTTCTGTCGGCTGTGTGCCCCGGATCAGAGCTGCTTTCGCTATTAAATGTGTCATGGTGGGATTAACAATCCAGAACAGGAAGAGAATAATCAATATTTTCAGCCGCAGAATCCAGCTGGGGCCTAAGAGAATTGCTCCCAGTCCCAAAAGCCCTATGCCCAGGGTGTCGCCTATTCCTGCTGCATGCATTCGGGAATAGGCATCAGGAAGCCGAAAGAGACCCAGGGTTCCCAGCCCGAAGGCAATAAAAGATCCCAAAAAACAGAGATAGGCTATTATTTTAATCATCAGGCATCTTCCTCCTCATTATTGCCTTCAAATCCTTTCAACCCCGGCACCCTTAATTGCCAGTCACCGGGTGTAAGTACTTTCAGGATCCAAAGGACGCTGGCGAATCCGCACAGCATAAAGACAACTGCAATATCTATAAACCCAAAATCTTCTTTTAAAAACGCCATAAGAATAATAATTGCACAGCCCATGCTTGTAATTACATTAATGGAAATAAGCCGATCAATGACTGTCGGCCCTATTATCGCTCTCAGAAGCACCAGGAGTATCAGGACCAATAGTCCTACCAGAAACAAGAGCATGGTCAGCCCTCCTTTGCAATTGCATTTCCAGATCTCTGATTTCACTGATTATCCTCCAGCGCAGCAAATCACTTGCGGTTTCTTCAGTAAGCGCATGAACTAAGAATTGCCCTGTATCCGGATTAACATCAATTGTCACCGTACCCGGGGTGATGGTGATACAGGTTGCCAGCAGCACCCTGCCCCAGTTGGTTTTAAGATGCGGATCCATGAAAAGAAGTACCGGGCTTGCCGGAGGCTTAGAAAAAAGCAGAGTTTTTGCAACAGAAATATTGGATATTATAATGTAGCCTGCCAATAATAAGATCGATCGGCCCAAATGAAGGAGCCCTTTCAAGGAAAGCATGCCTGGCAATCTGGGACTCAGGTCATGCCAGAACCAGACAATAACGATTGCCAGAAAGGCGCCGATCAGAATATGCTGTATATCTGTTTGGGAGGAAATCACCAGCCAGAATAAAAACAGTAAAATCATTAATACCAAGGTTCGCTTTCGCAAAATACCCACTTCCTTTATCAGTCCTTTGGCAGGGCATAAAAATTTTTGTTCGCCGAAAATCAAAAAAAGCGCCTGCCAAGTCTTTACGACCAGAACACAACGCTTGGATTACTCCTACGAGGTTAGCTGACGGATTCGGACTCCCAAGCTGTCCTACCTGATCACTCAGGATTCACCCCCTGGTATGGATCCCCCGTTTTATTAGGTAAATTCGGAGTTGGTCTTTATTTTGCTTAGTATTTATGTTATCCGATGCATTAAATTTTTACGTATATGCATTTATCATATCACAAATCTCTATTAAATTAAAGTACGCGGAAAAGCACGCTGATAAGTTATTTTTTTAACCCAACCAGATTAATGTTTACATTGGCATTTATCCGAATCTCCGAGGCGGGGTAAATTTCATTCCAATTTTTTCCGTTTATTTTCCAAAACTCAGGTTCTTCCTTTTGAACAATTTTTTTCAGTTGGATCGCATCTGCCTCATATTCTTTCTGGAGTTTTTCCATTGTACGCCTGCACATCATTTCGACTTCCCTTTCATAAGCTTTCTGAAGCTTCTTTAGGAATTCTTCGTTTAATTGGCCATGGGTGTGGTAATTGACTTCCTCTGCATAATTACCCGTTATATTTATGGTTAAATCAAAGCTAAGCTGACCGTTTTTTATAACAGGCTTAATTTTGCATTTTGATTTGGTTATTTCCAGAGTAGCTGTCGCGTTTTCTGTATCCGGTATAGCTACGGTTAGTACGCCTCCAATATAAATATTCCGCATCATTTTGATTGCTTCCAGCTCAACTTCGCTGACCCATCCGACCATTTTATCTCCTTTAAAAATTGCTCCCCCGCTGGCATTTATCTCATTTTCAGTGGATTCGGCCATTGGCAGCACGAAATCATATCCACCGTGGACAAACTTGATCACCTCTCCCAAATCGGTTTTTGCAATAATTCTTGAGCTTTTTCTGGCATTTTCAGGTATACTTGATATATAGAGGGCAGCATGATCATCGATAAAGGGCTTAACCTGCAGAATTTTTTTCGCTTCTCCTTTGCTTATAAATATTCTAACCCTGCGGCGCATTTCAGGATCTCTTACAAAGAAGTCTATAATATTTTCCAATCCCTTCCTAGCCGCATTTTCGGAAATTATAATAACCTGTAAATGCTCATAGTACAGGGAAAGATTGGTACGGGACTGCATTTGTCTGTTCATGCCTATAAAGGAATTACCTGCCTGGGTTATCTCCCATGTGGCAGGACCCTGGCCGTTACCGACTGAATTACTTGAAATAATGGAAGAGTTTTTTATGACGGGAATTTGAGCGGTTAAGGCATAAATCGGCTGCCCCTGATGCAGTTCCATCTGCTCAAATTTTTTTTTATCCTCCGGGCCTTTTTCCTTTTGATCTGACGAGCTGCCTTCCTGAGAGATGGATTCATAATCATCTATAGCCAGGCCAAGGACATAGCCTCTTTTTTCAATGTCTATCCAATCCCAGCAGCCGGTGATTAGAACTATGCTGATAACCAAAAATGATAAAAGGATTCGTCTCATATTCTGTTTCTGCTCCTTTTCTTTTTAATGTAAGATAAGAGAGTAAGAACAGGAACAACTGCTGAACCGCTGATCATCATTACCGCCCGGTTATACTCGAAAAACTCAAATACCTTTAATCCGCTCTTAATAATTACGGCTGTAAAAATAATTATAGGAAGCAAAAGCCATACCGTATATTTGCTTTTGTCAGATGGAACATTAAACAAAACATTAATATTACGGACTGAAATAAAAAGAAACATGGATATGGCTTCATAGACTATAATTATCCAGAGTATGGCCGCGGTTGATTCCATTCTCTCTATAAAGGTAGCGGTAAATTCGATTGATTTAGTCAGTGTAAGGGTTGGGAATACCAGGCTCTTTACATCCTCCTGGCCAAATACCATTAATGTAGCAATTTTTAAACCCACGAAGAGAATAAGGGGAATGATCAATCCAGCGAGATACCATTTATAAGTTCCCTTTTTATTCTCTGTATACCGATAGGTATAAGTGATAGTAGAAAAGCCGGTAAAGATATAATAAGAGGCCATGGATCCTTTTAATACGTTTCCGAAATTTTCAAAAAGAATTGGTTTTAATGCGCTTATGTCTCCCTGGGGCAGAGACAAGATAATGACAGAAATAATAGTCTGTT
>JAAZHD010000124.1 GCA_012510895.1 Clostridiales bacterium | reverse complement strand
GACATAGATGGTGTCATATCTGAGAATGAGTTGCAAAGAATTTCAAGCATTAACGGGGTAATTAAAGTTAGGGCTATTTATTAAAGTGATTCTCGCATAACGATCTCGGAAGGCAGAACAATTAGTTCTTCCCCTTCCTGATCGTTCATAAGGTTTGCCAGCATTTCTGCCCCTGTACGCCCCATTTCAAACTAAGGAAGCTCTACAGCAGTCATGCTGGGATGGCAAAGTCCATGGAAAGCAGAAGTTCCAAGACAAGCAACTGATAGTTTCCCGGGGACATCTATGCCAAGTTTGGCTGCTGCTTTCAGAACATGGAAACCAAATCGAGGGGTGCCTGCCAAAATTCCTTGAGGAGATTCCGATTGTAAAAGGATTTTGTGTGCCATTACCTGTATTTCATCATCATTAAAGCTGCAGAGATGGATTCCAGAGTTATGTAAAGCATTACCTTTTAGGGCATCAAGATATGCCTCAATACGGGGGTCCGTCTCATTTTCCCTCCGGGGACCAAAATAGGCCAGCTTCTTTGCTCCCTTTTTTTTGAAAACTGCTGTCAATGTCGGCAGATGGTTAAGATAATCTGTTCCTACTTCATGACTTCCCCGCCCATGAGCATGGGAATCGATGATTACATAAGGAATTTTTTTGTTGTCCAATTCTTCTTTTATTGATTCATCCAGTAAGGCAAACGCAAAAATAAAGCCGTCCAGACGATTTGATTTATAATAGCTTATCAACTCCCTTGGAAAATGCTCCTCACTGGTATCATATAAAAGAGTTATAGAATAGTTAAATTTCGCCAGACCTACTTTAATTCCTTCCAATGTTTTCATAAAATTATAATTTGTAACACTTCGATCTGATATAACACCTACAGACATGGATTTATTCAATCTCATGCCCCTGGCAATGTGACTAGGATGATAATTCAGCTTCTTTACAGCATCCCAAACAGCCTGCCTGGTTTCAGGACGGATCTTTATGTGTTTTACATCGTTAAGAACATAAGATACCGTTGCCTGAGAAACTCCGGCTTCTCTTGCTACATCCTTACTTGAAACTCTGTTTTTCTTCTTCATTTATCCCACCTGCGCTAAATACACTAAAAGCATTATTATACTAACTTTTCTCTACAAATATGTCAACTTGTCTATAGTTCCTGCCTATTAGGGATACTAAAAATATAACCGGTTATACTAAAGGCAGAAAAATTGAAAGGAGCAATAAAATGCCAAAAAACAAAAAAGAGAAAAACAAAAAATCCAATAAACAACAAACTGCCTTCTACAATGACCAATTAGGTGAAAATGCTTCTGAACAATTCGCAAAGGGATATGACAATAAACAGGCAAATAAAAAATAAAATAGCAAGCTAAAATATAAGGGGATGTGTCCATTGGCATATCCCCTTAAAACTTTGACAATTTGACTAAGAATAATTCATATTTTTAATATCCGAGATATCGTTGTCTCTATTTTGACACCTATCCTCGGATAGGTGGGTGTTCGCAAGATATCTTCTACCTTCCCCTGCCTTAACAAGTCCGCTGAGGGCCTGGTATCCAATATCTTTATAGAACTCCCTTTTACATTACGTAGGTTCAAAATAGAAACCGTCGTATATCTCAGAAACGTTTAATTTTCTTATATTCTCATTATACCTATACCAACAAATTCGTCAATGGTAATTTTACGCATTCAGCATATTATATAGACTTTATAATGCGATTTTAAATTTTTATCAATTTGTTCTAATTCCTCCTTAGTAAAGTTCAAATTATACAATGCATCTACATTGCTCTCAATTTGGGATGGTTTACTGGCTCCTATTACATAGAGGTAATTCTCTGTTCTCATAGTATCCAAAAGATGGCCATTTATATTTAACAATTCAGGTGTAACTCTTTCCCTTAAGTTAACATGTGGTTTTACTGCCCTTGAGTCTTCTGGTATGCCTCTCAGATATTTATCAGTTAAAAGCCCCTACGCCTGAGGGAATAAACAATGGAACCAACTCTTTCATCTTCGCAGTTTTAAACCGCTTTTCCCGCAACGATTGAAATTCATTGAATCATAACGTCTAAGCGATGGCCGAAATACCATTTATACTACCTCCATTAATGTATTTCTGTTCAGAAGGTGTTTTGAAGAAAACATACTTATTATCTCTTTGGTATAATCTCCAACCAGTATCCATCAGGATCTTCTATAAAATAAATGCCCATTTTCTTGTTATCATAGCAAATACAGCCCATTTTTTCATGATGTTCCTTTGCTTTTTCAAAATCATCAACCTCAAATGCCAGATGAAATTCATTATCCCCCAAGTCATAGGGTTTCTCCCAATCTCTCAGCCAGGTTAGTTCCAAGGTATGGTTTGTAACTCCATCTCCCAGAAAAACCAAAATAAAACTTCCGTCTGACGCTTCCTTTCTGCGCACTTCTTTGAGTCCTAATGCTTCCTTGTAGAATTCCAGACTCTTTTCCAAATTTAGTACATTCAGATTATTGTGTGAAAAAGTAAATTGCATGATCAATTCCTCCATTCACTCTTATTTAGTTATATAATTATAATACTGGCCTATTTGGTTAATTGCAAATATAGGTACGTTATGCTTTTTCATTCTGTCAACAAATTTACGGATTATATCTGTATTCTCAGCAAAGTGCATGGGGACAAATAAACCGGGTTTGAATACTTCTATCATATATGATCCCCCTAGCCAATAATAGTCTCCAAGCCTTGGATCCACAGGAAAGAACATTATATCAATAGGGTTTCCTTCTATCCTGGCTACTTCTTCTTTAAACTTTTTTTCTTCTTCTTCCAATTCATCTTCAGTTGATTCATCAGCCCAGTGCCACCAGTTTAGATCTCCTGCATGAAAAAGTTTAAGTCCATTTAATCCCACATAAAAAGATACGCCTATATCTGTTGAGCCAAAGGTGGTAATATCCAGTCCGTCCTTTCTGGTGCTTTGATATGGTGACATCTTAATGCAATCGATTTCCGACCATTTAAATTTATCCTTTTCTATAAGTTGAATATCATTGCTTAATATGTAGGTTAGATTAGGATTAAGTTTTATCCATTCAAAAACAATCGGACTAAAATGGTCGTAATGGTTGTGACTGACAAAAACAAAGGGATACTTAACTGATTGAATTTTATTAGAGAGTTCTTCATACAGGAAATACGAATTCAGCTTGATTTCATCCGATTTATTTCTAATTCTTGCATATGAATCAAAATAATCAAATATCAATAAATAGTTGCCTGATTCTACAGCAAAACCGCAATGAAACAGATACTGTACAACAACTTCTTTTTTGGAAACCACTTGCTTTTCCACCTCATTGTTCCGTTATGTTTTATATAAAATTTATGCTAAACGCATTTCTTTGTACTATTAATATCCTAAAAAGCGAAAGAGAAACAAAATGTATAATTTAAAGCTTAATTACAGAAAAATATTTTAGGATATGCTAATTTTGCTATGAATTGAATTAAGGAGGGCCTTTATTATGAAAGAAAAAGAATGGAGCCGTGAATTACCCGCATCGCCGGAATCCTATTGGCAATCATCAGTAAAATCTCCACAATACGAACAGCTAACAGGTGATCTTAATGTAGAAG
>JAAZHD010000123.1 GCA_012510895.1 Clostridiales bacterium | reverse complement strand
TCAAAATGTATTCCTTATCAGTATATCAATATAAAACTGCAAACCGATATACTCCATTTTAGATTTTATAATATTAAAATTTTTATTATCATTCATCCTGTATTTTATTAATAAAACAAAAAGGCATGCATTAAACATGCCCGGACCGCTCAAGAAAAGCAGTCATTTTCGCTGGTTTAATTATGTTTAATCTCCTTATTCACCATTATCCGTCGGGTTCGGTGATTCTGACTGTTCCGGAGGCTGTGAGGGTTTTGATGACTCTTCCGGATCCGGGGACTCAGGTGGTTTTGATGTCGTGGGCGGAGACGGTTTGGGAGTCTGTGACGGTTTGGGAGAAGTTGTGGGTTTGGCTTCCCGGTAATAAATAATTCCCTCAATGGGCTTGTAATAGTTCTTTACAAGAAGCTCAGAAGAAACTTTCTTCCCATTTTCGTAAAAAACCCTGTAGGTGTTAATCCTTAAACCTTCTCTTGACTTAACGTGAACATGTTCGCCGCCGGGCTCGGTAACATACTCACCTTTTTTGTCCAGCACCCTTTTGGGCTCCGGTGCCGGGATTTTTTCTATAAGCTTTGTGGTAAGCTTGTATTCACCGTTATTGGAAAGCGGCTCCCCGTAAAATTCCACTACTGCTTTATCGCCGCTTCGGTAAGCACGTATGAAAACCGGTGTATTCCTGGGATTTTTGAATCTGAAGTTCACATATGATGAAACTGTGGCATCAAGACCCGGATCCAGGTATGAAATGGGGAATGAATGATGATATCTTTCAACTATTTCCATGCCGGCCATGGCAGCTGAGTTAAACAAGGTTGAGGATGCCTGACATATGCCCCCGCCTATGCCGTCCTGCAGGCTTTTATCGGGCTTGATTACCGGCGCAGGCTTATATCCGGTTTTGCTGGATACGGTGCCTACCACATCCAGCCAGGAGAAAATCTCACCGGGGCCTAATTTGGTGCCGTTCACCTTGCTTAAGGCCAAAGCAATATTATGCTTTCTGTTCTCCGTGCTGCCTGCCATGCTGGTAGTAAAGCGGGTTATCAGGGAAGTGGCATTTTCCAGATGAGCAGTTTTAACCTTGGCCTCTATGGGCATTGGTTCGATGGAAATAACAGCAGGTTTTTCTGATACAAAGGCCTGCATGGCCTGCTGAAACAAGAGCCCTGCACCGACTATCTGACCGTCCTTATGGGGTATCAGTTTAAACTTTTCCGACTTGTCGTGAAAGAATTGCAAATCCGCATCCTGAGGTTCAATATAAAAAGAATCAGCAATTGCATTGATCTCATCCCGTATCAACTCAAAGTCACAGGACAGAAGGGTTTCTTCCTTTACATGATTCTCCCTTATCCGTTCCACTTCTTCATAGCGGTCGGTCAAATCGCCTTCCCTTGCCAGAAGATACAGCTGATTCAGCTTATCTTCCCAATCTATGCCGGCCTGAATATCCTCATGGGTAAATACCCAGCTCTGATTTTCATAGGTGAATTCTACCCTTAAGTTTTTAAGGCGCTCTTCTGCTTTTTTTTGAAACAAAGCAGAGGCTTCCTCCATGGTCATTCCACCCAGGTGTATATCATCCAGATATATACCCTCATAGAAAGTATCCCGTTCCACCGATTCGGTCATATGTGCAAGCTGCTTTTCCACTGACAACTTTTCACGGTAATCCTGGTACAAG
>JAAZHD010000122.1 GCA_012510895.1 Clostridiales bacterium | reverse complement strand
TGGTCACAGAAGGAGAGGTAGTTGGTAGTATTCAATACGAGACCGATCGGGCGAAATTTATTGGGCGGGGCAGAACTTTGCAGAATCCGCAGGTAATGGATCCGGAATTCCCTTTATCCAATACAGCAGGAGCTGTATTGGATCCTATAGCAAGCTTAAGAGTGCGTGTTTTTATACCTGCAGGCAAAACTGCTAAGATATCCTATATAACTGGTGTAGCAGAATCCAGAGAAGAAGCTGTGTCACTGATAAAAGGTTATCAGAACGCACATATGTCTAATCGCACGCTGGAACTGGCCTGGACTCATTCTCAGGTAGAACTGCGGTATCTTAACCTTACTGCAGGCCAAGCCAACTTATTTCAGTCGATGATATCGCCTATTTTATTCGGTCAGACGCCAAAGGATTGGAAACAAGAAATGATAAAAAACAATCGGAAGGGGCTAACTGCTCTTTGGCCTTACGGGATTTCCGGCGATTTGCCTATAGTAGTAGTCCGTATTAAACAAATGAATCACATTGAGATTGTCAAGCAAATGTTAACCGCTCATGAATACTTCAGGCTTAAGGGTTTGACGATAGATCTTGTCATACTGAATGAATATGGTAATAGTTATGAACAACCGGTTCGAGATCGAATCCATGAGCTTATTGCTATCAGTAACGCAAGGGAATTGATAGATAAACCAGGCGGTGTATTTGTAAGGGAAAGTACTAATATTCCACAAGATGATCTAAACTTACTGCTTTGTATTGCCAGAATAGTAATAAACGGAGAAAACGGATCAATAGCAAGTCAACTGGAGAAAAACGAAGACATTAGGCAATTGCCATTATTGGCAACCAAGAAGATTAATTATAGATTACTTAAAAACAAGACGTTAACTCTACCCCAAAATCTGTTATATAAAAATGATTATGGCGGCTTTTCAGAGGATGGAAAGGAATATATTATTTATTTAAAAAATAGGGAAACTACACCGATGCCATGGAGCAATATTATTTCCAATGATATTCTGGGGTTTTTGGTAACAGAGTCAGGATCAGGTTATACATGGTGTATGAATAGTCGAGAAAATAAACTGACTCCATGGTCCAACGATCCTATCCGGGATCCGGCAGGTGAAGTGCTTTACATAAGGGATGATAATACAGGTGAGTTCTGGACGGCTACCCCGCTTCCAATTAGGGCAACAGGACCTTATTTGATTCGTCACGGACAAGGATATTCGGTATTTGAGAATTTTCAAAATGGTATTCTGGCTCAACAAACTATGTTTGTAGTAAAAAATGAGCCTGTTAAATTGATAAAAATATCTATAGAAAACTGTACAGATAAACCTAGGAGTATATCTCTTATTTATTATGCTGAATGGGTATTGGGAGTAAACAGGGAATACAACCCCCTTTGGTTTATAGTAAATGAGTTTGATGAATTAAATAATAGTATGCTGGCATATAACTATTATAATGAGGAATACTCAAGAAGGGTAGCTTTTTTGTCATGCAGTTCTCCGATTTCCAGCTATACTTCATTGAGAAATGAATTCTTTGGAAGAAATGGTTGTCTAACTCATCCCTTATCAATGAATGCATCTCACTTTTCAAATCGTGCAGTGATAAGCCATGATCCTTGTGCTGCCATACAGATAAAGATAGCCATCCCCCCTGGAGGACAGGAGGAAGTTCTGTTTCTTCTTGGCCAAGGTGAGAATAAAAAACATGCCATACAGTTGATAAAGGAGTACCAATCTTTAAAGAATGCAGAAGAGGCTTTGAATGACATTAAGAAATTTTGGGATAATAAGCTGAGTGTTATACAAGTGAATACACCTGATACTTCTATGGATGTGATGCTAAACAGATGGCTGCTTTATCAGACTTATGC
>JAAZHD010000121.1 GCA_012510895.1 Clostridiales bacterium | reverse complement strand
TAGGACTGATTGAGCCCTTAGACTTCCCTGCTAACGATTCTCCGCTTGCTCATATAAAATATAGAGAATTCGTAAATTCAGAAACACTTACAGTACGCAACTATAAAAAAACCGATCATTGTATAAATCTATTCAATTCAAAACCCTATGTTAGCAATCCACTTTCTTATTCGAGATTACACAAAAATGTCGCTTCTTTAAGAGAGAATGGGGGCGAAGATTTAAGAAATGCTACACTGGAGTATAACAACAATATATTAAATAGGCGTTTTGTTTTTGTATACGCATTGAACTACTATAGTAAATTAAATAAATCTCTAGATTTTGAAAAGCTAGTAGCTGCAATGAGTGAATACTCAGATGAATTCTTTTCAGAGAATAATGATCCTACCACTATAATGGAATCGGAAAGTGATATCGCTGATATTGCAGGAATACCGTTTGATATAGATGATTATGGTATGCTAGTTCCTAAAACAACTATTAATAATGATGTCCTTATTGAAGATGCACCCAAGGAATCAATAGAATTGGCCAAAAAAATAATAGAAGAAATGGAGGTTAACCAATGATATATAAATTTAGAAAATACAAAGACATTGATTCTTTTATAAAAAACATCCCAAAAACGAAGAATGATGAAGAATATACAATTGTCTATAAATGCAATGGATTAGATTTTTCAAAACCTAATCCATTTACACAAAAATGCTTCGGTTGTCTATTTTGCATTTTTAATAATGATGAAAATATAAAATATTTCAATGTTTTTTGGGGTGATGACTTCATTAATAAGTATTCAAAAGAATCATTCCAAGGTAAACCTGTAACTATGCCAACTGCAAAAAAATCCTTAAAAAACCCAATAAAAAACCTTGAAGAATTTACAGGAGTCGATGAAACTTCAAATATACAACCATGGACTTCAGGCATAATTAATCACATGTGTTCAACTTCTAATAGAGTCGGTATGGAAGTTCCAATTTATAACAACGATTATGATCGCAATGGCCGTTTAGATGTGTGTTCTATGACTTCAGATAAATTACTTGCAATTGAAACAAAAATCTCATTAGATGATGCGTTAAAAGATGAACGATTTATTGAACAACATTATAAATACACAACAGAAATTGAAAAGTCGATAACAGATTATAACTATATCACACTTTTTGGTGGTAAAGAGACTGATTTATATCCCCCTACAAGCCCATATTGTACAGGAAAAATTGGTTCAAAATCAGAACGTTTTTACGAAATTGTTACTACGAATAATATTAAGTTCATTTCTGCAAACGCTCTTTGGTGCTTATGTAGCCGGTATCTTGAACTTGGTTACAAATATTCTTGTGATATCTTTATTAGTAAATTATTTTCTGATTCTCACTGGATAGGATTACTATCTGCTGGAAAAGTTGTTAATCGTAATGACATCATCTCCATTGAGTCTTTCTAGCAAACTAGGATTGCAAGTATTAGAATATACTTACAATCCTAGTTTTTTATTATATTATATAATCTGACCGCTTCAATCTTCAGTAAGCATTTCTGAAAGCGACACTTGTTGACATCCATTCCTTACTCTGTCTAATTTTGCTTCAATAAGATGTTTATATTCAGGATTTATTTCATATCCTATAGCATTTCTACCTAATTCTAATGCTGCCTCTGCTGTTGTACCAGTTCCCATAAATGGATCTAACACAGTATCTCCATAAAAACTGTACAATTTGATTAACCTATATGGAAGTTCTTTCGGAAATGGAGCTGGATGTCCTTCCGACTTTGCTTTTGCTGGTTGCATTTCCCAAAATGAATTAACTGCCCAATCGGCCCATTCCTTCTGTGTTAACTTTGATTTTTCTTTAATTTCTTCACTTACTTTAGCCCTTTTCCCCTTTTTACAAAATACAATAATCCATTCATATGGGAATGTTGAAAAAATGTTAGTCGGATATGGGTAACTTCCAAAAGAGCTAAATCTTGCAATCTTTCTCTTATCCCATATATAAAGAGCTAATGTGAACATTTCACCTGTTGAATCCATGAACTTTTCAATATCTGAGATTACTGTATGCGTAACTCTTCTATTAAAAGGGGTTGCTTTCCCAGATTCAAATAAAGGCATAATATTTATACATAACTTCCCATCTGGCCCAAGGACTCTTATGCACTCTTTCCAAACTTCATTAAGGTCATTAATATAATCTTCATATGATTGGTTTAGACCAATCTGGCCTTCATTATCATAATCTTTCAAATCACCGTACGGAGGACTTGTAATAATTAATTGTACACTTCCATCCGCAACTTCTTTCATATTTCTACTATCACCTATATATATATCAGCTTTCGGTTTAAAATTCATGTTTAATTACTTCTCCTTTATATTTATCCCAAACAACAATTTGCTCTTTCCTTTTAGTTCTATTTAAAACATCAAATACTTGACTTGAACTACCACTATAACTTCGTTCTTCAACATATGAAGCCTCTCTTATATTTCTAAAAAAGTCTCCACCATTAATAACTCCACCTTTAACCTTTTTATCGCCAACTACAAATATGATTAACGCATTCTCAGTTGTAACTTTCTCTAGTTCTTCAATAACAGCTCTCATATCAGCTTCATATGTATCAACATATTGAATTAGATTTTTCTTTACCTCAACTCTATCTATTCCAAAAATTTCATACACAAGCTTTCCATAATATGCTGTATAGTCTAATCCATCAAAATATGGTGGACTTGTAAAAACAAAGTCGATACTATGTGGTTCTATCATTTCTGATAATTTTCTACTATCACCCTGAATAATTCTAGCAGCTTCGCATTCAAGAGGATTAAAATACTTAGAGTGTTTCTTTGCCTTTGATAACATTTTCTCAAAGAAATTAATATATCGTTTTGGTTCAATATTTTTTCCTACTGTACTTGAAGTCCAAACATATCCATTACAACCTCTTGCAGCTAGTGCAATAGCACCAAAAAAGACACCTTTAAGGTAATCGTTCATGGATTCATAATAGTTTTTCATGCACATAATTTCTGAAGCTGTTTGCTCATGAAAAGATTTTAAAGGTCCTTCTGGCATTTTCTCGTAATTTTTAGAGTCAAAATCTTTCTTAGCCATTTCGATCAAATACTTACATTCTTCGATACTATTTCCTACTTCTTTATGTATTTTGGCTTTAGACAACTGAACTGCAAGCGGATTGTTATCAACTCCTATAGCCTTCAAGCCATGCCTTTGTCCCTCATACACTATAGTTCCTGAACCACAAAACGGGTCCAAAATAGTTCCTTTTGATGGTAATTGTCTAATTATATTCTGCGCATCTATAGCAGAAATTTTTCCTCTATATGGATAAATCCCATGCATTGAATTTGGATTATTAACACTGTCTATCTTTTCAAAATGTATAATTGGATTCCTTGCTTTCATCTCTATTTCCTTCCTAGTTTTTATTAGATATACATAAAATTATTTCTTTGGTTTTTGTATCAACATAAACATCAAATAACGTTTCCCCCTTCTTAACATCCAGATTAGTAAGTATCTGCTTGGGTAAACGTATACGCATATCTTTTTGAAGAACATAAGTATCTAAATAGATGCACTTTTCATTTGGCATTTTTTACTCCTTAAATCAGTCTGTATTTAGACTAATTTTAGCATTTTTTTAGTCTGTTGTCAATATCAACGTGATAAATGAATAACATTATTTCGCATCCAGCCTGTCTCCACAACCCCGCAAAAATATCTAACCTGTCAACTCAACCCCACGCATTTTTTTACAGTCGACCAGTTTCCTCAATAAACAAAAATAAGGATTTCCAAGGTTAAAAGGCACTGCCAGACATCAGGCATAAAATCTTCCAACCTTGAAAACCCTTTATTTATCAGTATTTTGAATACTCCTATTTCTCAACCCTTGACATCAATACCACGCACTCAACGTGATAGG
>JAAZHD010000120.1 GCA_012510895.1 Clostridiales bacterium | reverse complement strand
TAAATGCCTTTTTTAACACCCAAGTAAAGATAATAAAGCAACCCTCCTGTCTCTGAGCCTGCCTCTTCCTTCATCAGATTTGCCAGGGGCAGATTTGCCAAGAGAACGCCAAACGCTATGGTTAATAACAGTAAAGGTTCAAATTTCTTGACTATAGCAAGATAAATCAGGATACAAGCTATTCCGATCATTACAAGATGCTGCCAGGTCATTGAAGAAAAGCCTGAATCCAGCCAAATGGTTTCTAAAGCGTCTATAAACATTCATCGTCCCTCCAATTATTGAATACTGGCCAGGACGTCACCGGTATTAACCGAAGCGCCCTTTGCAGCGACAACCTGCACAATTCCGTCTACAGGAGCCATAATCTCGTTCTCCATTTTCATGGCTTCCAGAATAAACAGAATATCACCGCGTTTGACAGTTTGCCCGCTGCTTACCTTAATATCCAATATAGTGCCCGGCATAGGTGCTTTAACGATTTCACCATTTACAGCTGCAGATGCAGGCGCGGGTTGTTGAGCCGGTGCAGGTGCTGCTGCCGGTGCAGGCTGCGGAGCAGGTGCAGGCTGTGGGGCAGGTGCCGGAACGGTCTGCTGTGGAGCGGCCTGTACTGCCGGTTGGGCTGCAGCATCTTCTACACTGATAATGCTGGCCTGGCCTTTTTCAACTTCTACTTCATAACTTTTATCATTTATGGTAACAATATATTTCATAGGGATAACCTCCACTTCCAATAATTTAATTATTTTCCTCAATTAACTTAATTGACCTGAAACGCAGCTCAGACAGAGGTATACCCGATTCATGACTGACGATAGCCATGATCATGGCTGCGGTCTTTTCATCAACCTTTTTCAATTGTAATTTCCCGGCAGAAATTTCCTGTACTGCAGAACCTTGAGCTATGCTGACAGCTTGTGTCGCCGTCTCTGCAGCTTCCAGTGCAGTGTTTTGCTCTGAACCTGCTTTTTGGGCTCTTATAACCTTGGAAAACAAAGCAATTAGAGCGTATAAAACAATCAGAACCAAAAACACCAGCGACATGGAAAATACAGAAACTAATAAACTTTCACCTAAAGACATATATATCACCCTTTACTTTTTCACTATGGAATAATTGACCGTTACGTTTTCCCGTTCTTCTCGTTCCTTGAAGAATTTTTCTGCAATCTGCGGGAAGGCGATATAGGAAAGTACATCTTCGTCGGACCTTGCCACACCTTTAAGCTCTTCTTTGGTTTTCTCAAACATGGGTTCCAGGGTATCGGCAAATCTTCCGGTAATTGGTTCTTCATCACCCAATACCTGTGCCATCAATTCCTGGTTAATTTCACCGGGAGCCTTACCATATTCGCCTTTAAAATAAGCTTTTACTTCTTTGGCAACATTATTATAACGGCCAAGAAGAACATTTAATACTGCCTGCACTCCTACCATCTGACTCATAGGTGTTACCAGAGGAGGATAGCCGAGATCTTTTCTCACATTAGGTATTTCTTCCAGAACCTCATCCAGTCTGTCCAAAGCATTCTGAGCCTTTAACTGGGCAATGAGATTGGAAAGCATACCGCCGGGTACCTGGTATACGAGAGCATCGGTTTCCACTCCCATTACAAAGGGGTTCAGCTGACCTGATTCAATATATTTCTCCTTGATAGGTTTGAAATAATCATTAATTTCTTTAGTAATGCTTTCATCCAATCCGGTATCATAGCCTGCCTGCTTGAGTGCAAAATTCATTGTTTCTGTCGGCGGCTGGGATGTTCCGTTGGAGAATGAAGAAATGGCACAGTCAATACCGTCGCAGCCTGCTTCAATGGCTTTGAAATAAGTAATGGGACCAAGTCCGGTAGTGCCATGTGTATGGAAATAAATCGGTACTTTTACAGTTTCTTTAAGTGCTTTTACTATGTCATAAGCTTCCTGAGGACCGCAAATGCCTGCCATGTCCTTAATACAGATGGAGTCAACACCCATCTCCTCCAGTTCCCTGCCTAATTTGGAGTAGCTCTCCAAAGTATGAACCGGGCTTGTGGTATAGCAGATAGCGCCCTGTACATGAGCCTTGCGCTTTAATGCTTCATCAACTGCCACCTTAATATTCCGGAAGTCGTTCAAGGCATCAAATATTCTAAAAATATCCATACCATTATCCACAGCATGAGCAACAAACTTTCTGACTACATCATCGGGATAATGTCTATATCCTAAAATATTCTGACCCCTTAACAGCATCTGCAGAGAGGTATTTTTTACCTTATCTCTGATTTTGCGCAGCCTTTCCCATGGATCCTCGCTGAGGTATCTGAGACATGAGTCGAATGTAGCACCTCCCCAGCATTCCAAAGAATGATAACCAGCCTTATCCATAGTCTCCAGAATTCCCTCAAAATCAGAGAAGGGCATTCGGGTAGCTATCAAAGATTGGTTTGCATCTCTTAGTACGGTTTCACTGATGTGAACCTTTCTCATGTATAATCAACTCCTTATAAAAATAATGTCTGTATAAAAAAACACTTGATATATTTAGTCGAATATTGTGTTTAAATAATAAAAAAGCCCATATTCGCCTTATAGTATCATAGCATAGGGAAAATGGTTTGTAAATGAAAGAAATCAATGTCGGACGAAGATATTTATCATTCTGTCATACCTATGATAATATAATGTATATGAAGATTAAAGCAATATAAGGGGAAAGGACAGAACCGGTTAAGAATAAGCTAATAAGGCTTGAGCAAAAAATTGATGAAAATGCAATATTATGAGGAATGATATACCATGAGCATACAGAAAAAAAGTAAGAATATTGTCATACCGGTGGAATCCTACAGCTATGAGCAAATGATATATGACCTGAATGCCCTGGCCGCTGCTTACCCTGAATCATTAGTTATCCACAGCCTGGGAAAAAGCGAAATGAGTAAAAATATACCCGTGGGAATAATCGGCAGTTTAAATGCCGATTTTCATATACTGGTGCAAGGCGCAATACACGGCCGCGAGCATATGACAAGCACATTAATTCTATCCCAGATGGAATATGTACTAACCGGGAGAAACGCTTATATTTCAGCTTTTGGAAGGGATTATGTCATTGAAGACGCTGTTAATAACGTGTGCTTTCATTGCATTCCCATGATGAATCCTGACGGGGTGGAAATCAGCCAAAGTCGAAAGCTGCCGCAAGCTCTTTATCCCATATATAAACGGGATATGATCGGAAAAAAAGCCGATTCAGCCGGCGGCTTATCCACAGACATATCAAATTTATCCACAGGGCTCTATGATGATATATCAATAGAAGAATATGCTTCCAGGTGGAAGGCAAATGCAAAGGGTGTGGATTTGAACAGAAATTTCGATGCAGACTGGGAAGCCTGTACAGGCACCGCTGAACCTTCATCTGAAAAATATAAGGGAAAGGCACCCGGGGATCAATCCGAAACAAAGGCATTGATAGATTACACATTAAGCCGTCATTTTAACGCCACCATCAGCTATCATTCCTCCGGCTCAGTCATCTATTATGAATTCGGAAAGAAACAACCGGCCAACCGCTTGTCAAAAAGCCTGGCCGAAGCAGTTAAGAAAGTCACAGGTTATGCACTGGAAGGCAGTGAAGGAGTTGATGGAGGCGGATACAAGGATTGGGCAATTCAGGCTTTGTGCATTCCCTCCATTACAATAGAAATCGGAGATTGTCCGTCACCATTAAGGATTGAGGAGTTTCCATCCATTTTTGAAAGAAACAAGGATGTACTTCCGGTTGCCGCTGTCTGGGTAAAAAAAATATATGTCCGCAGTAACATGAGAATACTAATAACATATTAATGAGGAGGCCGGGAAATTGATACCTGTAATATACGAAGATAACCATTTGCTGGTAGTTGAAAAACCGGTAAACTTGCCGACACAAGAAGATTCATCCTGGGATCCGGATCTCTTGTCAATCCTGAAAGTTGATATTAAAACCCGGTATAATAAGCCGGGCAATGTGTATCTGGGATTGGTGCACCGATTGGACAGGCCTGTCGGGGGTGTTATGGTTTTCGCCAAAACTTCCAAGGCAGCATCAAGGCTCTCGGATCAGATTCGTGCCAATATGTTAAAAAGAACTTATCTGGCAATCATACATGGGGTTCCCCAACCTGAAAAGGGCAGCCTCGAGCATTATCTTTTAAAAGACAGAGCAACCAACACCACCCAAGTGGTTTCAGCAAAAAACAAAGAAGGAAAAAGAGCAGTTCTGGAATACGAATTATTGGAAAGCGGCAGGTCTGCTCTCAGCATGGTCAGTGTTCAACTGCTTACCGGACGCTCCCATCAGATAAGGGTGCAGTTTTCAGCCATTGGCCATCCCCTGTATGGCGATCAAAAATATGGAGCCTCTTTAAATCAGCCCGGTCAGCAAATAGCTCTTTGGTCATATGGGCTCAGGCTGAATCATCCAACAAAAAAAGAGGAAATGGTATTCCATTCCCATCCTCCGGCAGAATATCCCTGGAACTTATTTCATAAAGCCTGTTCTTTGTAAAAAGCAGGCTCTTTTTATTCAGCTACACTCCATCGGTACCGGCTTCAGCCATGAAATTCTTCCGTACCTGATGCCTGGCATAAAAGAAGCTTGCTACCTGAGCTAATCCGGCTATTGTCCAGGTTACAGGATAACACATAAATAAGACAAGTGGTGTTGGATACCATTTAAAAACTGTAACAAGCCAGACAATACGAAGCAGGCAGGCGCCGATCAGTGTATTCAACATGGGTAATATGGAATAGCCCATGCCGCGTAATAAACCAGGGTATACATTCATGATCGAGCAGGTAAAATAAGTAGCCATCATAATTCTAAGCCTGATCATGCCCAGGTCAATAACTTGCGGATCTTTGGTATAAAGCCCCAGCAGCTGCCTGCCGAACAGCAATATTCCGCTGCCGGATATAAGCCAGGTGGAAAAAATCAGTATAGTGCAAACCTTTGCAGTCTCATCGATCCGATCCGGTCTTTTGGCTCCCATATTCTGACCGGTAAATGTAATGGCAGCGTTATAATATGCATTGGATGCTGTTGCGGCAAAGCCCTCTATATTTCCTGAAGCAGAACTTCCGGCCACCATTGTGGAGCCGAATGTATTAAGAGAAGATTGTATGAACACATTTGAAATTGAGAAAAGCAAGCTCTGAAGTCCTGCCGGTACTCCAATTTTTATAATGTCTCTTAATTTATCCTTATTAATAACCATTTGTTTCGGATGAAAACGTATAGCCCCTGAACTTCTGTAAAGACATATAATAATCAGTGTCACGGCAAGATACTGAGAAATAGTAGTTGCCCAGGCCACTCCGTCTACGCTCATTTTAAGCACAAGAACAAAAAACAGGTTAAGAACAACATTTACTATTCCTGCTGTTGTCAGATATTACATGGGACGGCGGCTGTCGCCTATAGCCCGCAGTATAGCTGCACTGAAATTGTAAACCATGCTGGCAGGTATGCCGAGAAAATATATCTTCATATACAGAACCGAAAGATTGATAATATCTTCTGGGGTTCCCATCACTTTTAATAACGGTTCACAGAATATAAGACCTGTTATCATTACAAAAATGCCGGCAATAATGCTAATGGCAATTGAAGTATGAACTGAACGGCTGACATCCACCGGTTTATTGGCACCATGATTCTGAGCCACAACTACACTGGTACCTACTGATAAACCTAAAAACACATTGACAAGCAGATTAATAAGAGCACCTGTGGCGCCGATTGCTGCCAGAGCCTGGCTGCCTGCGAAACGACCGACCACGATCATGTCTGCGGCATTAAAAAGAAGCTGCAGTAAGTTCATAGCCATAATAGGCAGGGAAAACAGTAAAATGTTGGTAAATAAGGGTCCGCTGGTCATATCC
>JAAZHD010000119.1 GCA_012510895.1 Clostridiales bacterium | reverse complement strand
CCCCGGCATGGGCGGCCCGGCCATAGATTTTAGCAATGATTTCATCCTGGGCCGGTGCTTGATTAATGACAATACCGGCTTCACCGGTGCTGTCTAAAATAAAGCCCATTTTTGCCTGCAGCTGACTAATGTCTAAACTTTTAGCTCCGTTTAAACCGCCCTCTTCAGCAATGGTAAAAACTACTTCAAGACGACCATGCTCCATTTCTTTTTCCCTGACTATCTCTAAAAGCTCAATAATTGCCGCCAGGCCCGCGCCGTCATCGGCGCCCAAAATAGTTTCACCACTGCTTTTAATCACATCCCCCTCAACCACCGGCTTAATATTTTCACCGGGTGCCACGCGGTCCATATGGGCGGAAAAAATCAGGGCAGGTTTTCGTGCATTTCCTTCTAAAATACCAATTACATTACCGGCATTGCCGCCAATGGTTTCACCGGCCTTATCTTCTGTGACAGCCAGGCCCAGTGCATTTAACTTTCCCTGCAAATAATCAGCCATTGCCCTTTCATTTTTTGTTTGACTGTTTATCTGCACAATTTCCAAAAATGTTTGCACAAGGCGTTCTTGATTAACCATAATTATCCCCCCTAAAAAATTTACATTGCCGCCTGTCTCGATGTTGTATTTTTAGTATCAACAATTTTGTAGAAATCTCTTCATTGACAAAGCGAAGTAAATTCATTATACTATATAAGTGTAACATATATTTGACTTATATGATAGTATTATAGGAAAAAATATATTGCAAAGTGTTTTTTGTTATGTTATTATATTTATTGCCGTTAGTTAATCATAAGTATGAAATGCCGGTGTGATGGAATTGGCAGACGTGCGGGACTCAAAATCCCGTGGTAGCAATACCGTGTCGGTTCGACTCCGACCGCCGGCACCAGAAAAACAGGCTTCCTTTATGAGGAAGCCTTTAATGTTTTATATAACTCTAATTCCTGGAAATCTCAATATTTCTTAAGAATATCTTCCAGAATTTTTTTTGCTTTTAAAATATCTTCTTTCTGACGGGGACCTGAGATCTCCCTCTCTATGATCAGAGCACCTTTGAAATTATACTTATGTAAACGATCGATCAAACGTGGAAAATCAACCAAACCTTCTCCTACTGGAGTTTCCTGACCCAAATGCTTTCCGTTATTTGGATACATTCCATCCTTAACATGTACTCCCCGAACTAGATCCTTATATATATCCACTGCATCTACGGGATTTCCTTTACCATATAACAGCAAATTCGCAGGATCCAAATTTATACCTAAATTGTCCAATCCAACATCTTCTATAGTTCTAATTAGAGTAATAGGTGTTTCCTGACCGGTTTCAAAATTAAAGTATAGACCTAAGGAATCACAATAGGCAGCAACATCCCTTATAGCTACTACTGTTTCTCGGTATTCCGTTGTAGAGGGGTTTTCTGGTATGAATCCAACATGTGTTGTTACGTCGGTTACTCCCAGCTTTTTTGCAAATTCGGCTCCTTTTTTCAAAGCCTCTATCCTTACATAACGAAATTCCTTAGGCACTAATCCAAGAGTAGAAGGTCCATCAATAAAATTCCATACTTTCGGTCCTGGCCATCCAACCCAAAGGCTGGAAATCTTAATCTTATTTCCTAAAACTTCTTTTAGCCTGACAGCATTTTCTTCTGTAAAATTATCAGGATCCCATGCACTAACTTGGCAGGTATCAAGTCCCAATGACTCTATCTGTTGTGCACCTTCCTTCAGCAAACTCTCTAATGATACTATTACTCCTATGTCTAATTCATACATTTATACTCACCCCTTCTTAATTAACAGCTTATTTATACAGCTGTTATTTGAATTTTATTCCCCTAAAACTGCTTACTTCATCCAAATTAACCTTCACACTAGGATTTGCCCATGAATACCCCATTTCATCTGGCAGTTTATTTTTATGGTAGCATTCTAAAGAATCTTCATATAAACCGTCAATAACATAACCTGCAGGATTTACTTCCCTAATACGGAGTTTTTCATCAAAACTAGTTATGTCCATATAATCAAATACAGCATTACATACTTTTAAATGAGGCAGTACAGTGTACAGCCCACAAACAGGTTTTCTGTTATATCTGATATCATCCATCATTAGAAGTATTTTATAAACAGTTTCATCAGGACTTTGTGGAGCTCCATAGTCTTTTATGCTTCCATCTTCCATCTTTGCAATAATGTTAGGGTTTTCGTTTTGATTAAAATATACAACTCCTTTTTCAAATTCATATATGAATTGTGGATCAGAATTCTTTTCGCCTGCATGGGTTGCACAGTATAAGAACTGACTGTCATCTCCAAAGCTGCCTCTTATAAAACAGGTATCAAAGCTCTCTATATCTCTTGCCCTGTATACACTGCCTTCAATTATCTTCGGCATTTTGGATTTTTCCATTGAATCGCCCAATATAAAGAATATATTATGAAGATAATGTGCCGTTGCATTAGTTGCAATTGAGTCTAATACCCACTCTCCTCTTTTGTCACGTATTTTGCCTTCCCATGCATCAGGATTATAATAATCATCACCGCGTTTCCAGGAAATATGTGTTTTTAAAAAGATCGGTTTTCCAAAAATACCTTTCAGTATATCTTCCTTTAAACGACGAATAGGGTTGGAAAATGACCATTGAAACCCTACACCCAGCAACCTATTCGTCTCATCCATTACCTTTTGAATCTCATATGCATCTTGTAATGTTGGCACTAAGGGTTTTTCACATAATACATGAGAACCGTTTTTCAAAGCTGTTATAACTTGTTCTTTATGTACTGAAATAGGTGAGGCAATAATAACTAAATCCGCCTTATTATTCATATAAAACTGATCCAGCGTATCATAAGTTGGTATACCTTGTTTTTTAAATTCAGGGTATCTTACGGCGTTTTGAACATATGGATCAATAATAGCTTCCAATACATAAGAATTTTTGTCTATATAGTTTTCAAGTAAATTTAAATAAGTGTTACCGTATCCTGAAGCCCCTACTAAAACAATTTTAATTTGCATTTTATCATCTCTTTCTTTATTTTTGAAAAATGGTTTAATTAATTATACCAAAACCAGAAAAGTTCTACAATTATGTTTCAATTATTAGTTTTCCATTTATTAAGTTTATAAAACACTTATCAGAAAAAGGCAGACATCTTAATAAGCTGTCTGCCTTTATTAATTATATTATTTCTTATTCTTCTTCTGATTCTGTTTCTTCCATTAGCATTCTAGGTCTGTCTTTTTTTTTGTCAAGTATGTCTTCTAATTGAGGGGGGAATAATGGCCTTTTAAATATATCGTCACAAACTGACTCTGCAAATTCTTCACAAGGCGGAATATCGCAGAACCCAAAAGAAGGCACCAAAAGCTCTACCTTAGCAACGATTTTCAGTATTATGGTGATACAAACGTCAACTTCAAATCTGAAGGTATCACCCGGTATAAATCTGCCGGAAACACAAATTGCATTTACAATGCTTTCCAATTGAAATGGAATTACAGATTCATCAGGTACGTAAAGAACCACATCTTTATTGATGGATATCACTGCCTTGCCGCTGCCTTGCCTGCCCTCGCAGTCCTCAAAAATAACCTCTATAGGAATCTCTACCTTGGTTCTCACCCTGGCGAAGTTAGGGCGATCAGGCAAACGATCTATACGGGTACCAACCAGATTTCCTTTAGTAGTAGTGCTCCTGCAGCTAATAAAGGTCAATGGAGGTACAAAATTTACACAACCCTTGCTGATCTCTGTTAGAACAATCCTTACATCCTCCAATGTTTCCTGTTGTAGGCAGGAATCATATACTTTATTTACTTGAATGCATACTTTCTCGTGTATTTTTCTTAATCCATCAAAGCCAATTCTTCCCGGGCAGCGAGGATTACCTTCATTTTTATAGGAATAAAAAGACATCAATTAACCTCCTTTACCAAAGAGAATAGTAATGAGAAACATGTTCTCACTAGCATGATATGTAAATGCATAATCGATTGTGTCTTAATGGGTGCTAATTTGGTCTAATTTTTCATAAGTTTTAAAGAAACAAGGTACAGGGAGTGAATTTTCATGATTTCTACAGGAAATTTTTGTTTAGTGGAAGAATCCCTTGGGAAACAATGGTACTTTACTTTAACAGATGAACAAGTAATTGAATATAGATGGAAACAAGATGAATCCTGGACACCCCCTATAAGGATAGATAGACAGCCTGTGAAAAGGTTTAGTGTAACGATAGACGAAAACGACAGAATTTATCTGCTTGCTTATAATTCATTAAAACAATTAATTCATTATGAATGGAATGGACAAAAGTGGTTTCACCGCATACTTTATCGTATATCTTCAAGATTTGAGAATATTTCCTATATCGGTTTGGTTGCTAACATGTCTCAGATTCATCTATTATTCTATGTGGAAAATTCATTAAAGAAAGCTCAGGAATCATTGATTCATTCCTGTCTTAGAAATGGTAAATGGCACAGTAATATACTGATGACATTCTTAACAGACCAAACTGTGACTCCACAATTATTTAAATGTGATGCGAGAGGCAATCTTTACTTTTTATATACCAGAGAAAATAAATCTCAAACCAGAAGTTATGCTTTATATTATGATACAGATCAAGAATCTTGGTTCAAACCTGTAAATGTATTCCAAAAGTCAGGCAAACACAAGAATTTCAACGGCCAAATAGATGATGCCGGAACGCTTCATTTGGTTTGGACAGAAACAGCCGAAGATGATTATCGTCTGAATTATATAAATTTAGCGCCTGACATTAGAAATCAAAAGACAGATACAGTTTGTATATATGAAGGAAGTGAAGAAATCCAGAGCCCTATTCTGTATATAGGTAAAGATATGCATTGTATTTGGACTCAAGGAGAAAAGATATATATTAGTATTAATGATTACAATAAAAATCATTGGAAAAGTCCTGATATAATCAATGAAAAAAATTTTACGTCTTATTTCAGAATAAATAAGACGTTAGATGGTCGGGCATATGAGTTAATTGAAATCGGTGATGGTTTCCCTCATTTTAAATGGAACTTAGAATCTCTTTTATTTGGCAGTATATTAAAATCTACGAATTACATAACTTCACAATCTGTAAACATCAATGAAAAAGACTACAAGCAACCCAGAAAAAATGAAATAACACTCCAAGAAAATTCCGTTTTTCCGAACCCAAACGATAAAAACCCAGATTTGCAAAGCTTGTGGAAGAAAAATATTGTCAAAGCAGTAGAGCCGCTTAAGAAAGAATTAATGGATATTCAAAATCGTATGGATGACTTTTATGCTGCCTTATATCAGTTGCAAGATTATATACATCAAAAAGATAAACTCTCTTTTCAAACAGAAGCACAAATACGAAAACTTGCGTTTGAACTGGATCAGTTAAGATCGTTATACCGGAAATCCGATACAGAAATACAAACTTTGGACTATGCTGATGAAAGGAGCAATGAAGCAGAGCACAAACATAATAAAGCTGAATGGACTAAGCAGGCAGAACCCCATAGCAAAGAAGAAGAAAATAGGCCGGAGAAACAAGGAGCAAATGAGAATGTAAAGCCGCTGCAAAATATAGATCATGGTAATGGCAAGATTCAACTTGGAGAAGTAAGCATATTGATTAATCCGGAAAATGATCAGTTGTAAAAACAGAATGCTCTTAATCTAAAAATACCTCTAATTGGTTTAACAATTCCATTATACCTTTCTTGGTAAGTACAGAACATGGGATAATTGGGATCTCCTTTGAGAATCCCAAAAGCAATCTCAATTTTTCAGCCTGCGGTTTTATCCTGGTTTTTCCAAGCTTATCAGACTTGGAAGCAACCAGGACAACAGGTATATCATAATATCTGATCCATTCTGCCATTTGTTTGTCTTCCAAAGTAGGATCATGGCGGATATCTATTACCATTATAATTAACTTTAATGAATTTGCTTTATTAAAATATTCATTAATCATTTTGGCCCACTGCTTCTGTTCGGCTTTAGGTACGCGTGCATATCCGTAACCTGGTAAGTCTACAAGGTAAAAATTATCGTTAATTAGGAAAAAATTAATGAGCTTTGTTTTTCCCGGTTGTCCACTAACACGGGCCAGGTTTTTTTGGTTTGTCAGGGCATTTATAAGAGATGATTTGCCTACATTGGACTTTCCCACCATTGCAATGTGAGAAAGTCCATCCTTAGGATATCCTGATGTATTTATCGCACTTGTAATAAATTCAGCTTTTTTGATCAACATAATATCAGTCTCCTGATACAGATTTCGGAATCCTGACTAAGGCATGTTCAATTACTTCATCCATTGTTTCCACAAGGACAATTTCTACCTTTTTCTTTATAATATCAGAAATTTCAGCTAAATCCTTATTATTTTCCCTGGGAATTAGAACCTTTTTAATGCCAGCCCTATGTCCTGCCAGTATCTTTTCTTTCAGTCCGCCTACCGGCAGTATACGCCCACGTAATGTTATCTCCCCGGTCATAGCTACATCGCTCCGTACAGGAATCTCTGTCAAAGCAGAAAGCATAGCAGTAGTCATAGTAATACCTGCAGAAGGACCATCTTTTGGAATAGCTCCCTCGGGAACATGAATGTGAATATCTGTATTTTCATAGAAATTGTCAGACAATCCAATTTCTTTGCATCTTGATCGAATATAGCTTAGTCCTGCTCTGGCAGATTCTTTCATAACATCTCCCAGTTGGCCGGTCAATACTAGTTTCCCCGTACCTGCCATAAGAGTCACTTCAACCGATAATGTATCCCCTCCAACCGGTGTCCACGCCAAGCCAGTTACAATCCCTACTTCATTCTTATCAGCTATTTTGTCGTAACGGAAAGGCGGAACCCCCAAATATTGTTTCAAATTATTTGTATTTATCCTTACTCTCGACTTCCTGGTTTCCAATATTTTGCGTGCAGCCTTTCGGCAAATTGTAGCTATCTGCCTTTCCAAATTCCGTACTCCCGCCTCCCGGGTATAATAATTTATTATATCCCTAATAGCAGGAGCAGTAATAAGCAGACTTTTCTCCGGAAGACCATGTTCCTTTATTTGCTTAGGGATGAGATATTTAGTGGCAATATTCCATTTTTCTTCTTCCGTATATCCTGATATCTCAATTACTTCCATCCTGTCCAGTAAAGGACGTGGTATAGTCTCCAGTGTGTTTGCGGTAGTTAAAAACATTACTTTGGAAAGATCAAAGGGCAATTCCAGATAGTGATCACGAAAAGCAAAGTTTTGCTCAGCATCTAAAACTTCCAACATGGCAGAAGCCGGGTCTCCACGAAAATCATGGCTCATCTTATCAATCTCGTCCAGTAAAAAAACCGGGTTTTTGGAACCGGCTTGCTTAATAGAAGCGATTATCCTGCCTGGTATAGCGCCAACATAGGTGCGTCGATGCCCCCTTATTTCTGCTTCATCACGAACGCCTCCTACAGACATTCTGACAAACTTCCGGTTAATGGCACGTGCAATGGATTTGGCAATAGAAGTCTTTCCTACACCCGGTGGACCTACAAAGCATAAAATAGGACCTTTCATATTTTTTGTAAGCTGCCTTATAGCAAGATATTCAATAATTCGTTCTTTAACTTTTTCCAAACCATAATGATCTTCATCCAATATACGAGCTGCGTTTTTTAAATCCATGTTATCTTCTGTTTCGACATTCCAAGGCAGATCCAAAATCCAATCCAAGTATGTTCTGATAACAGATGCCTCTGCAGAACCCGGCCCCATCCTGGAAAGTCTGTTAAGCTCCCGAACTGCCTTTTCATTGGCTTCTTCAGGCAAGTTTGCTTCTTTTATTTTCTTTTCGTATTCTTCAAGCTCGCTATCAAACCCTTCACCCTCACCTAATTCCTTTTGTATGGCTTTTAGCTGTTCCCTTAGATAATATTCTCTTTGTACTTTATCTACCTGTTTTTTTACACGAAGGTTAATCCTGTTTTCTATCTCCAGAATTTCATTCTCACGAAGAAGAATTTCATAAAGTATTTTCATTCTTTCCACTGGGTGGAACTCCTCCAGCAACCTCTGCTTGTCCTCAAGACGTATCAAAACATTGGCTGCTATGATATCAGGCAGACGCTCAGGATCATCCATAGAAATGACTGATGGTATGATCTCCGGCGATATTCTGTTACTCAGTTTAACATAAGTTTCAAAACTGGATATGACACTTCGTGTAACTGCCTCCATTTCCAATACATATTTTTCCTTATCAAAAGGTTCTGGAGTTATAACCTCAGCTTCAAAATAGGGATCCACCTTAATGTACTCCAGAATTCTTCCTCTTTCCAGACCCTCTACCAAAACACGTATAATATCTCCAGGTAGTTTTAAAAGTTGCTTAATCTTAGAAATCGTTCCTACTTCAAATATATCATCAGTTTCTGGCTCATCAATTTTACTTTCTTTCTGACTAATCAGAAAAATCTCCTGGTTATTTACCATTGCAGCTTCCAATGCTGCTATGGAACGGGCACGACCTACATCAAAATGCAGAACCATATAAGGAAATATAGTTAAACCTCTTAAAGGAAGCACTGGCAGCCTTTTTGTTGGTTTTTCACTCATTTAGGATTTTCACTCCTTGTAACTCTCAGTGCAATCAGTCTGTATTTTATCGTTTATTACATTATACTGAATTTTATCGACATGTGCAATCGTACCCTTCTTCAGCTGAACTTGCTGCTGAAAGTATATTGCTTTCTGAAGATATCATGTCAAGTAAAGTATTTTTTTTATTATCATATACTGAAAGCTTAATAATATGTTTTACATATTTTTCCGGCATAATTTTTATCTCGGTTAATGCGAATATATCCTGCCAGTTTTCTTCGGGTATTAAAACTCTTTCAGCACCCGCCTTAATAGCTGCTTCGATTTTGGTTGATATACCTCCAACAGGTTTTACTTCCCCTAGTATAGATATTTCCCCTGTCATAGCAAGTTTATTATCTATAGGCACTTCCATAATTGCTGAATATACTGCTGCCATTATAGCAATTCCAGCCGAAGGGCCATCTATAGGAATTCCACCGGGCAAATTCAGATGTATATCGTAATTCTTAGTGTTTATCTGAAAATG
>JAAZHD010000022.1 GCA_012510895.1 Clostridiales bacterium | reverse complement strand
GGTTGACGAAACCGCAAAAAATATCAAGGAGGAGATACAAAAGAGTTCAGCATGGAAAGACCGGACAGGCGAATATAGAAAAGGCTGGACTATCAAAAAAGAAAATAGAAAAGGTGAAATTGTAAGAATTATATACAACAAAGACAAACCCGGTTTGATACACTTACTGGAATTTGGTCATGTCAAAAGAGGCGGAGGCCGAGTGGCAGGCCGACCACATGTGCAGCCGGCTTATGAAAAATACGTGCCGCAGATGGAGCAGAACATTGAAGATATTATAAAGAAGGGTGGGGGATAAATGACACAAGCAGAGTTATATCAAGCTTTGAAATCGTTAGGCATGCCGGTAGTGTACAGCCATTTTGATACAGATCCTGACAATCCGCCACCTTCTCCACCTTATATTGCATATCTGTTCATAGATAATGACGACTTTATAGCCGACAATGTTAATTATAAAAGTATTGATAATTACCAAATTGAGCTATACACAAACAAAAAAGATTTAGCAAGCGAAAAACTCGTTGAGGACAAGTTAAAAGAATTAGAATTACCTTTTACAAAACTGGAAGCATGGATAGATAGTGAAGAACTTTTTCAAGTATTATATCAAATTCAATTGGTTTAGGAGGTAGAAAACATGAGCAAAAACAAGGTTGTATTTGGCTTTAAAAATGTTCATATAGCTTTTATGGATGAGGATGCACAGGAGCAGCCTGCATGGAAAACACCAGTAAAAATCCCTGGTGCGGTCTCATTTGCTCCTTCTCCCGAGGGAGATACGAACACATTTTACGCTGATGATACACAATATTTTGTTTATACATCTAATAATGGATATACTGGAGAACTTACTATGGCCAATCTGCCGGATGAGATCCTGGCTGAGATGTTTGATTGGGAGATAGATGATAACGGAATGCTGGTCGAAGTAGCAGATGCTAAACCAAAGAAATTTGCTTTAATGGGTGAAGTGCAAGGGGATCAGAGAAAGAGACGATTTGTGTTCTACAGCGTGCAGGCAAGCAGGCCTACTTTGGAGAGGAATACTAAAGCGGAATCCGTAGAACCAAGTACTGTAGCATTGCCAGTCACAATAAGCCCAATTGAAATAAATGGCAAGATGATAGTAAAAGGCGATATTGAGCTAAGTGAGACTAACAAAACAGTATTTGATAGCTTTTTCAACGAAGTGTATTTACCTACAATTACACCAGAGGCTTAAAAGGGTAGATTTCTCTACCCTTTTTTGTTTATTTTTACAGCAAGGAGGAAGGTTGAATGAGAATAATTGAGCTAGGTGGTAGAGAAGTAAGGATTAAAGGCTCTCCTATGACACCGTATTTTTATAAAAAGGCATTCGGGCAATCTTTAAGTGGAGATTTGATGGCTATGGAGGGTATTGAAGAGGACCGCTCTAAATTTGATGATGTGAATATATTGCAGATGATCTGGGCAATGGAAAAGACCGTTGACCGGAATATAAAACCGTTTGAAAAATGGCTTGAAGATTTTGAGTACTTGATTTTAAACGATGTATTAGCGGATGACGTGGAGGAAGCCATGAATGCCACATTTCGTGATAAGCCGCAATTAAAACCAGAGCAATAAACCGATACCAAAGGATTTTAATTATGAAGTTAGCCTATTAGTGATGGCTAAAAGAATGGGGCTATCTTTTGATGAATTAAACATGATGACATTACAGGATTTTATGGATTTTGCTGAAATATGGACAGGTGAATATGAAACAGAGTATGAGGCGACACAGGCTGATATAGATAGATTCTACAGCTTAATGTAAGGGTGGTGAGTGAGTGGCTAAAAACATTAAAGGAATTACTATCCAAATAGGAGCTGAAACAAAAGGGCTAGATAAGGCTCTTAAAGATGTAAATGCCAAATCTAGGGATATAAATAAAGAACTAAGAGATGTAAATAAACTACTAAAATTTAACCCAAAAGATACGGAATTATTGTCACAAAAGCAAAAATTATTAGGTGATCAGATAGCTGCTACAAAAGAAAAATTAGACAGATTAAAAGCAGCACAAGACGAGGTAAGAAGGCAATATCAGGCCGGTGAGATAGATGAAGGCAAGTACAGAGC
>JAAZHD010000118.1 GCA_012510895.1 Clostridiales bacterium | reverse complement strand
GCTTAGGTCTCTTTTTATACAAATTTTCAAGGTGCTATTAAAACGGTACTTTAGGTTTATACAACCTAACAATATATGGGTATTTGCTGCTGATTTTTATTAAGAACTTTTTGTTCAGCAGCCCCTACTTAGTAGAGATTGAGAGGAGATTGCTATGAAAAGACTATATTTATCTAAAACAGATAAGAAAATATGCGGTGTATGTGGAGGAATTGCAGAATACTTTAATATTGATTCCACATTGGTCAGACTTGCCTGGGTAGTCATATCCCTAGCTGTATCTCTGGGCTTCGGAGGACTAATTGTTTACATTATTGCTGCTTTAATTATTCCTAAAAGACAAGAGACAATCTGACACAGAGGTGAATACATTGAAATATAAATTAATTGCAATAGATTTAGATGATACTCTTTTGAACACTAATCTAAAAATTAGCGAATTAAACAAAAAAGCTATCCTTGATGCGAAGCGTAAAGGCGTATATATAACTATCGCTACAGGACGAATGTTGAACTCTGCAATGCCATATATTCAAGAATTGAATATAGATATCCCGGTTATAACCTATCAGGGGTCTTATCTGACAGATGTTAAGACAGGTAAAAATATAATAAAAAAAGCAGTCCCTTTAGATTATGCAAATGCTATCATAGAGGAATGCAAATTAGAGAATCTACATATACAGGCGTATCATGATACTACCTATTTTTTTGAGGTTGAAAACAAATACAGCCAATTTTATGAAAAAATGTCCGGTGTCCAGGGTGAAGAAGTCGGAGATCTGGTGAGATATTTGAAATATGAATTGAAAGAAGAACCAGTTAAGCTTATTATCATAGATGAACCTCCTAAGATACATAATGCTTTTAAGCATTTTCAAGAAAAGTTTGGAAAACATTTACAGGTATTGATTTCCAGACCTCATTATCTGGAATTTACTCATATTGAGGCAACTAAAGGTAATGCTTTAGCCCAGCTTGGCTCTATTTTGAATATTCCAAGAGAAGAGATCATTGCAATTGGTGATAGTTTTAATGACATATCCATGATCGAATATGCGGGATTAGGTGTTGCAATAGGCAATTCTGCTTGTCAAGTAAAGTCCCATGCGCAATATATTGCACCGACAAATGATGAAGACGGTGTGGCCGACGTAATATATAGGTTTATATTTGGGGAGGAATAAGTTATAATGAGAAGCATATCTATAGAAGATATGATCCGTGTATTGGATATGGAAGTAGTTTATGAGGGTAAATCGCTTTCAATTGATATAGAAACCAGTGATATTAATCGTCCTGGTTTACAATTTGCAGGATTCTTTGATTATTTTGCATCAGAGAGAATACAAGTAATTGGTAAAGTAGAAATGACTTATCTGGAAAGCATGGACCCGGATATTCGTAAAGAGCGTTTAATACGATTTTTTGGCTCTGGTATACCATGTGTGTTGATTTCCAGGAATATGGAAGTTCCTCCTTACTTTTTGGAAGCTGCTAAACAATTCGGTTGCCCTATTATTCGTTCACGAAAAGTAACCACCAGTATTATTCATAGAATGATAAACTATCTGGACTCCGCACTGGCACCAAAGATAACTCGGCATGGAGTATTGGTAGATGTATATGGGGAGGGTGTATTACTGATAGGAGAAAGCGGCATTGGTAAAAGCGAAACAGCTTTGGAGCTAATAAAGCGAGGTCACCGACTTGTAGCTGATGATGCAGTAGAAATTAAAAAGGTTGCGGAAAACCGACTCATAGGTGACTCACCGGAGCTAATTCGTCATTTTATGGAAATACGTGGTATTGGAATAATAGATATCAAGGCTATGTATGGGGTAGGTGCGGTAATAAGAAACAAAGCTATTGATTTGGTAGTAGAACTGGAGTTTTGGGATAGTAATAAGGAATATGATCGCTTAGGTTTAATTGAAGAATATACAGAGATTCTAGGCGCTAAGCTTCCGAAAGTAGTAATACCGGTTCGACCAGGCAGAAATTTAGCTATAATTATAGAAGTTGCTGTTCGTAACTTAAGACTTAAGCGTATGGGTTATAACGCAGCGCAAGAGTTAGACAATCGATTGACTTCATTAGTTCAGTCAAATACAAATAATGATGACAGTTATTAAGTATAGTTATTATACAGGGTTATCAGAATACTTTTTCCTCACATAAAATATAAATAGGGTAAAAGGTTTGTGTAGTAGGGGGAGGTAAGCTGCCTTTGCCAAAAAAAAAGAATAAACCATTTGCTCTATTGCTGTTACTGTTAACCTTGTTATTTTTGTTTTTGTTTCCTCATTGGTTTAGAAAATGGACGCAATCCAATCCTAAGGAGATTTATATTGATGACAATTCAGATTGGACAGGTGTTATCACTGTTTGGGATATTCCTTATGTCAGAACCGGGAAAGGCAGTCACCTAAGTTGGCTAAACACTTATATAAGAAGCTTCGAAAAAAATATCCAGGTGTATTTATTGATGTTAGAACTATTACTTTTGACAGACTGGCAATGTACCTGCATTGTGAGACAGAATTGGATATTATGCCTGATATTATTTCCTTAGGTATATATGAGCAGCCATTACCTGATAGTTTACTGACAGATCTTTCACCGTATTTTTCTCTGGACGAGCTAGATGATATAAGGTCACTGGCTTTGCAAAGAGTGAAGCAGGGTGAAAAGATGATCGGAGTGCCTTGGATGATGGGTAACTATGGCTTATATATAAGTCATGATGCCTTGTTAAATGAGGAGGTACCAATTATCTTTGAGTCTATTGATTATGAAACTCTAGATTTCATTATTAGAAATAGTACATATGATAAGAAAGTAGGAAGCAAAACAGTTTGTAACTTTGGTTTTTGCACTTATTTTGATATGCACACCAGGCCACTTCTAAGTATGGTTTATTTAGAAGATGGAAAACTAGGGAATGATACACCTTTTAGCTTGTTAAAGGATTGGCAGGCAAGTGAAAAACCTGTTTTACCGCCGGGTATGATGAATATGACCTACTCAGAAGCTTTATCATTATTTGCAATAGAAAAACGAATTGGTGTTTTTCTTGGAGATACAAGGACACTGTATGATTTGCGGAAGCTAAAGGAATCAGGTAAAGGTATAGACTTTCATGTGTCTGTTTTGCCCAAATACGAACCAGTATCCGGTCAATACATGGATAATATAGCGGCATATGCTCTGCTGGAAAAAAAGAAGGAAATGAAGGAAAGAAAAAATTATCAATTCTTTTTCTAAAGGGGTTAATAAATGAAGAGACACAAAGAAGTCTGAAAAGCATTGGTATGTTTTCTGTTTTGAATAATATTAGATTATATGAATCTGAAACGGATCCTGAAATGAAGTTACTGGAAGATTCACTAGATAATATGACAATAGGACCTTTTGGAAATCATATTATAAAAGCAAAATAGATCTGGGATAAGATACAATAATTATAGGAGTAACTGTATTATGAACTTGGAAAAAGCTTATAATGAACTAAAAAAAATATTATCGAGAGATCAACTTTTACTAAATGAAAGCATGAAGAGGCATACTTCTTTCAGAATAGGCGGTCCGGCTGATCTTATGATTATACCTTCTGACATTGAGCAAATTAAAAAGTCATATGAAATATTGAAAAATAAGGGCGTTCCTATTCTGATAATGGGTAATGGTTCTAATCTTTTAGTTCGTGATAAGGGAATAAGAGGTGCTGTCATAAAAATTTCTAATCGTTTCAACAAAGCTGAAGTACAAGATCAATCTATTCATGCTCAATCTGGTATTTTATTATCTGCTCTATCTAAACTTGCTTTAAGCTCTGGTTTGACAGGATTGGAGTTTGCCTGTGGAATACCTGGAACACTTGGCGGTGCAGTAACTATGAATGCAGGTGCCTATGGTGGAGAAATCAAAGATGTGCTTAAATGGGTATCTGTTTTAGATGAGAATGGAAATGTTGTCATTATGAACAAAGATCAAATAGGATTAGGGTATCGTACAAGCATTTTTCAGACAACAAAAAAGATTGTTTTAGAAGTTTATTTAGAGTTGGAAAAGGGCGATTATGAAACCTCCAGGGCTTTAATGCACAACCTAACCAAACAAAGACAAGAAAAGCAGCCTCTATCCTACCCTAGTGCGGGAAGTGCATTTAAGAGACCGGTAGGATATTATGCAGGTAAGTTGATTCAAGACGCAGGTTTAAAAGGGTTGAGAATTGGAGATGCTCAGGTTTCAGAAAAGCATTCCGGATTTATTATTAATCTAGGCAATGCAACTGCAAGCCAGGTTATTGAACTTATAGAATTAATTAAAGCCAGAGTTAAAGAAGAATTTGGAATAGAATTGCACCCTGAAGTGAAGATAGTTGGTGAAGAGTAATGGGTGTTCAGGAGGTCATAAATTGTATAAACTGGCTATTGATTATCATACCCATACTCGTTACAGCCATGGCAGAGGTACAATATTAGATAATGTTGAAGCAGCCAGAGCAAAAGAATTAAAAAGTATAGCTATTACCGATCATGGATTCCGACATTTTCTTTTTGGAATAACTTATTCAGACATTAAAAAAATGCGGGATGAAGTTACATTGCTAAATCAACGCTTTTCCGATATAGATGTTCTTTTGGGTGTTGAATCCAACCTGATTAGTCTTGATGGTGATATTGACATACCTGATGAATATTTGGGTTTTTTCGATGTTATTCTTATGGGATTCCATTTAGGGGCAAGACCTGCAAGCTTTCGTGATGGTAAAGAGCGTATTATTAAGAATGTAATGGACAAACTTGGCCTTATGCATATAGATGAGCTGCGAGAGCGTAATACAAATGCAGTTATTCGTGCACTAGAACGCCATCCTATTAGTATCCTGACCCATCCAGGTGCCAAAATAGATATTGATTCCAGGAAATTGGCAAAAGCAGCTACATTGCATTGTACGGCTTTAGAAATTAATTCCAGTCATGGTTATATGAATTTGGAACATGTTAAAATAGCATTGGAAGAAGGTGCGTCATTTGCTATTACTAGTGATGCACACACCCCAGACCAGGTAGGCGACTTCAAAAGGGGGATAGAAATTGCAAAAGCGGCGGGAGTACCTCCATGCCGTATAATTAATAGTATAGAGTATATTGACCTGCATAAAAAAGGTAAGAAACTAAGGTAAAGCTTAGATTAGTGAAGTATGTATTAAATAAAATTGACCGTAATGATATCATAAGAGATGTTTTATATTTAACATGTTTTGTAATTATCTTTATTTAATGCAAGAGGACAGGAAGTATAATGGGTGTAATATATGTTTTGATAGAGAGAAGTAAGAGGAGAATGAACAATGTCTTTTTCTTCAAGAGCGAAGGGTGAGATTTGCAGGAACGATACTAGAAGGTCTTGTTGTAAATTGGCTGAGCTGGCCGCATTAATACATACCAGCGGAACAATAATAACTAACGACAAGACCATAGTATACTTGAAGGTTGCTTCAGAAAATGCTTTTATAGCTCGTCGTATCTTTATGTTGGTAAAAGATTTATTTCAGTTAACTCCTGAGGTACTTGTACGCAGGAATCGGAGATTGCGAAAAAATAAAATTTATGTTGTAATCATCAATATTAAAGGTAACTGTTATAGAACATTTATAGATATGGGTATACTTAATAATGATGAACATGATAATGTGATCATTAATATGGATATCTCTGATCAATTGATACAAAAAAAATGTTGCAAGAAGGCATATTTACGAGGCGCTTTTCTGGGAGGCGGTTCCGTTAGCGATCCTGAGAAAGCATATCATCTTGAGTTTGTTGCCAATTCTAACAAATATGGAGAGCGATTATGTGACCTGATTAAAGCTTTTAACCTCCATGCTAGGCTGATAGAACGCAAAAATAGCTATGTTATATATATAAAAGAAGGAGAGCATATTGTTAATCTGCTAAGCTTGATTGGGGCCCATACAGCCTTACTAAACTTTGAGAATGTGAGGATTGTCAAAGATATGCGAAATAATATTAACCGTATTGTTAACTGTGAGACAGCAAACCTAGGGAAGACAATAAATGCATCTATGCGGCAAATAAAAAACATAGAATATATACGAGATAATATAGGGTTTGATAATCTGGCACCTAATTTGCGAGAAATTGCAGAACTTAGAATTAAACATCCTGATGCCAGTTTAAGAGAGTTAGGTGAAATGCTAACACCTCGAATAGGGAAGTCTGGTGTTAATCATCGCTTAAGGAAGTTGGATAGAATTGCTGAAGAACTTCAAAATAAATTATGATAGAAAGGCAGGCAAAACATGCTTTCTTTTTTGGTGGAAAACTGGTAAGTCTTGTGATATTATAAATAAGGAAAGCGCTATAATGAGATGGAGGGCGATGGTTTATGGAGAGAGATTTTCATGATACGATGAAATTCAATCTGGAAAAAGAGCCTTCAATTACTCCAAAGGAAATGTTTGAGAAGGTGTTTAAAGCTTTGAGAGAAAAAGGGTATGATCCAATTAATCAGATGGTAGGCTATTTAATCTCAGGTGATCCGACATACATCACCAGTCACTTAAATGCCAGAGTATTGATACGTCGGTTGGAACGAGATGAGCTGTTAGAGGAATTAGTTCGTTTCTATATTAAGAACAACAGATTGGATGAATAATTTATATGGAATATATACCCTTGGGGAATACTGACATACTAGTATCACGTATATGTTTTGGTGCTCTTACGATTGGTCCTCTTCAGCGCAACCTTTCTTTGGAAGAAGGTAGTTGTATTATAAAAAAAGCTATCTATGATGGCATTAATTTTATAGATACTGCAGATTTGTATGAAACATACCCTTACATAAGGGAGGCTGTAAAATACAAACCAGATATAATCATTTCTTCTAAATCATTTGCCTATGATAGGAAAACCGCGCAAGAGACATTGGATAAAGCGTTAAAAGGAATAGGGAGGGATTATATAGATTTTTTCCTACTCCATGAACAGGAAAGCTTACTAACCTTAAAAGGACATTATGAGGCTCTCCAGTTTTTTCTAGAGCAAAAGAAAAAAGGTATAATCCGAGGAGTAGGCATTTCCACTCATTTTGTAGCTGCAGTTCATGTTGCAGCTGAAATGGATGAAATTGATGTAATTCATCCGATATTAAATTTTTGCGGACTTGGTATAGTTGATGGTACGCGCGAAGAAATGGAACAGGCAATAGCTGCTGCCTGGAAAGCAGGCAAGGGTATTTATACCATGAAGTCTCTTGGCGGTGGTCATCTTTTAAATCGGTATGAGGAAGCGCTTGAGTATATAAAAACATTTCCTTATGCACACTCTGTGGCAATTGGAATGCAGCGAGTGGAAGAAGTAGAAGCAAATATAAGTTACTTTACCAATAACAGCATTTCTGAAGAATTAAGACTTCGTTTGAAAAAATATAAAAGAGAGCTGATTATTGAAGACTGGTGCAAGGGTTGCGGTGCATGTGTTTTACGTTGTAAACAAAAAGCATTATTCGTACAAGAAGGAAAAGCACGAGTGAATAAAAAGAAATGTATATTATGCGGATATTGTGGTACAGTTTGTAAAGAATTAGCTATGAAGATTATTTAATCAGATAAGGGTTTTGCACATAAAAGAAAGGATATGTAAGCTTGAGAATTTTATCCATGGATATTGGTGATAAAAGAATAGGCATGGCTGTAAGTGATGCAATGGGTTGGACAGCCCAAGGCATATTAACTTTAGAACGTAGAAGTATGAATTCTGACATGGAACAGATTGAGAGGATAATAAATAAATATCAGGTGGAACGCATCGTTATTGGGCTTCCTAAGAATATGGATGGCACAATTGGTTTACAGGGAGAAAAAATTAAAGTTTTTGCTGAAAGCTTAAGAAAAAGATTTAGCAAAGAAATAGTTTTCTGGGATGAGAGACTGACTACAGTTTCAGCTCATAAGGTAATGCTGGAAGCGGATCTGAGTAGAAAGAAAAGAAAAGAGCGGGTGGATCAGATTGCAGCGGTATTAATTTTGCAATCATATTTGGATTATCTTAATTATCTAAATGGAAAATAAGGAGGCACGATAAATAATGGAAAACAAAATGAATGATATGGAAAACATTGTAGAGTTGATTGATGAAAATAATGAACTTGTATCTTTCAGATATTTAATGACACTAGATTATGATAATCGAGAATATATTGTCCTGGCACCTTTGGATGAAGGGACAGAAGAGGACGAAGTTGTTATTCTGAGAGTAGAACAAAATGAAGAAGGTGACGATTATTATATTGCCATTGAGGATAGGAAAGAATTAAATGATGTTCTGTTAGCAGTTAACGAAGTCTATGAACAGACACTGAATTAGCTATTGATTCCATAAAACAGGTATGTTATACTACTAGACGGAAAACACACCCTGTTTGTTTATGTTGCTCGGGTGCCTGATATACAGGTTTCAGGACACTTCATACAGGGGAGGAAAAACTCGAGGAGGTGAAATAAATGGCTGTAGTATCAATGAAGCAGTTGCTTGAAGCTGGTGTTCATTTTGGTCATCAGACTCGCAGGTGGAATCCTAAAATGGCTCCTTACATTTTTACGGATCGAAACGGTATATATATAATCGATTTACAGAAGACCGTTCGTAAAATGGAGGAAGCATATAATTTTGTACGTGATCTTGCTGCAGAAGGAAAAGACATATTGTTTGTCGGGACCAAAAAGCAAGCTCAGGAATCTATCGAAGATGAAGCTAAACGCTGTGGTATGTTTTATGTTAATCAAAGATGGTTGGGCGGCATGCTAACCAATTTTAAAACCATACGTCAGCGTGTTGAGCGGCTTAATGAGTTAGACCAGATGGAAGCCGATGGATCTTTTGATTTACTACCCAAAAAAGAGGTAATAAAGCTTCGTTTAGAAAAAGAAAAGCTGGAAAAGAATCTGGGCGGCATACGTGAGATGAAAAATCTGCCGGGAGCTATTTTCGTTGTTGATCCAAGAAAGGAACGTATTGCTATATCAGAAGCAAGAAAGCTTAGTATTCCTGTGATAGCTATTGTAGATACCAATTGCGATCCTGATGAAGTAGATTATGTAATCCCCGGTAATGATGATGCTATTCGCGCCGTTAAACTTTTTGCATCTAAAATTGCTGATGCAGTGTTAGAAGGCCGTCAAGGTGAGCAAATCAGTGAAGAATAGTTAGAAAAAGAAGGGGGGAAGAAAGGGGAGCATACTCCATTCTTCCCTTTTTTGTGAGAAACATATGCTCATTAGTATATGTAATAGAAAAGGAGGAAAAAGAATGATCTCTGCTTCAAAAGTTAAAGAACTAAGGGAATTGACGGGCGTTGGTATGATGGATTGCAAACGCGCTTTACAGGAAACAAATGGTGATATTGATAAAGCAGTTGAGTTATTAAGAGAAAAAGGTTTATCTGCAGCGGCTAAGAAAGCAGGCAGGATTGCTGCTGAAGGAGTTGTAGATTCCTACATACACTTAGGCGGGAAAATTGGCGTATTAGTAGAAGTTAACTGCGAGACCGATTTTGTGGCAAAAACAGCTGAATTTAAGTCGTTCGTAAAAGATATTGCTATGCATATTGCAGCAACCAATCCATTATACCTTACCAGAGAAGATGTTCCTGAAGATGTTATTGCAAAAGAAAAAGAACTTCTAAGGGCTCAGGCATTACATGAGGGTAAGCCGGAGAAAATTGTAGACAGAATAGTGGAAGGTCGTTTGGAGAAGTTTTATAAAGAAAACTGCTTGATGGAGCAGCCTTTTGTTAAGGATCCGGATAAAACGATTGAGAACCTTGTAAACGAGCAGATAGCTACAATCGGAGAAAAAATAACTATCAGACGTTATGTACGCTATCAAATGGGCGAAGGCTTAGAAAAAAGGCAAGATAATTTTGCAGAAGAAGTTATGAGTCAAATGAGAGGTTAAATTAAAGGGAGAGCACTTTTCGTGTTTCTCCTTTTTTAAAGAAGGAGATTCTTGTATGTATGTAGAAAAAAATAATAATACTCCTATCTATAAAAGAGTGGTTTTAAAATTAAGCGGAGAAGCTTTAGCTGGAAAAAAGGGGCATGGGTTTGATTATTGTATTTTAAACCAGATCGCTGATGAGGTTATTGAAATTAATAACTTAGGTGTGCAGGTTGCTATTGTAGTAGGCGGAGGCAACATCTGGAGAGGGCGCAGTGGCGTGGGAATGGATCGAAGCACAGCCGATTACATGGGAATGTTGGCTACCGTAATAAATGCTCTTGCTTTACAAGATGCTTTAGAAAACAAGGGGATGCAAACCCGTGTTCAAACTGCAATTGAAATGCGTCAGATTGCTGAGCCGTATATCCGCAGGAGGGCTATCCGTCATTTGGAAAAAGATAGGGTTGTTATATTTGCAGGCGGAACAGGCAATCCGTTTTTTTCAACTGATACAACGGCTGCCCTTCGTGCTGCTGAAATTGAAGCTGAGGTCATCCTGCTGGCTAAAAATATTGATGCGGTGTATGACGACGATCCACACAAGAATCCTAGCGCCAGAAAGATTGAACGAATAAGTTACATCGATGTTATTAATCAAGGCTTAATGGTTATGGATACAACTGCCATAACATTATGTATGGAAAATCGAATTCCCATTCATGTTTTTGGTTTAGATGCCCGAGATAACATAAGAAAGGCAGTTATGGGAGAAAGGATTGGATCAATCATAAAGGAGGGTTAAATATCATGAAAGAATTATATAAAGATACAAGAAACAGAATGGGCAAAACACTTAATGTATTAAAATCTGATCTGGCTGCTATACGGGCAGGACGAGCAAATACTCAATTGTTGGACCGTATAAAAGTTGATTATTATGGTACTCTTACACCTATTAATCAAGTAGCTAATGTCACTTCGCCAGAACCTAAACTTTTAGTTATTTCTCCATGGGAACCTAAAATGATTCCAGTTATTGAGAAAGAAATAATGAAATCAGATATCGGTATTACCCCAACTAACGATGGTAAGGTTATACGACTGGTATTTCCTGATCTTACAGAAGAGAGAAGAAAAGAACTAGTGAAAATGATTAGTAAATATGGAGAAGATGCTAAAATTGCCATTCGTTCAATACGAAGAGATGCAATCGATAAACTTAGGAAAATGAAGAAAGCAAGTGAAATAACTGAAGATGAGCAAAAAATTGGTGAAAATGAAATTCAGAGTATTACAGATGAACATATTAAATCAGTAGATGAAATAGTTAAAGAAAAAGAAAAGGAGATCATGGAATTTTGAGTCTACCTGATCTAGTTGGCAGGACGCCAGAAGATGCTGAACTAACTCTTAAAAAAAAGTATCCTAAATTGCATTATCATTTTGTTTCCTACATTGCTCCTATTAGTAAAAATGAAATGGATACAAAAGATATTATTTGGCTAATTACTAGACAAAGGACAGTAGGAGATAATGTACAGGAATTTACGATTTCTCCTTTTTACAGAATGAGTGATTGAAAAAGCAGCATTCAGGCTGCTTTTTCACCTTTTCAATTAATTGATTGCTTAAAGATTTAGATAAACCTCTAATAATATAATATAGTGAGGAAACCCGTATATTTGGGTGTGTAAAGGATGGACATTATGGATTGGAAGGCTTTGTTGGGGCTGGGAAGCTCCTCACAAACTGCAAGATTATTTAATAAGGTTAATAAGAAACATATACCCAAGCATATAGCAATAATAATGGATGGTAATGGCAGGTGGGCAAAAGCACGGAATCTTCCAAGAGAGACAGGACATCGTCAAGGTGTAGAAGCATTACGAAGCATTATAGAAACATGTGTAGAGTTGAAAGTTGATCATTTAACTCTTTTTGCATTTTCGACCGAAAATTGGAAAAGACCAGAACGTGAAATACAGGCCCTAATGTCTCTGCTGGTAGAGTATTTGCATAAAGAACTGCCAGAATTACACAAAAATGGAGTAAAGATATGGGCTTTAGGAGATATTGACGGTTTGCCGTCTAACACAGCTCAAGAAGTAAGAAAAGCTATTAAGCATACAGAAAAAAATAAAGGGCTTCAAGTTAATATAGCCATAAATTATGGCAGCCGTGCTGAAATTCTGCGTGCTGTAAGAAATATTGTTGAAGACATTTTAGGCCATAGGCTTAGCATTACTGAACTTAGTGAGGATTTGATTTTATGTTATTTGTATACTGCAGGTATACCAGACCCTGATCTATTAATACGTACCAGCGGTGAAATGAGACTAAGTAATTTTCTTTTATATCAAGCTGCTTATACAGAACTATATTTTACTGATAAAAAACTACTCTGGCCGGATTTTGATAAGCGAGAACTACTAAAAGCTATATTAGAATATCAAAAACGTGTTCGAAAATATGGTGGAATTGATGAACAGGACGGGGGTTAAAAATGGAAGTAAAGAGAATAATAAGTGCTGCTCTGGCTATTAGTTTCTTAATTATTTTATTATGGGTAGGTGGCTGGTTATTTAACATGTCTTTATTGCTTATATCGTTAGCAGCTTTACGGGAATTATATCATGCTTTTTCGAAGATAGGTTTTAGTCCTCTGAGAGCTGCTGGTTTTATGGCGGTAACTGTTTTTTTCATACAACATTTCTTATTTAAAGGGATATATGACTTTATTTACATTTTTATAGTAATCATCTTATTATTAACTGTACAATTATTTCGACGTTCCTATAAAGTTAATGATATAGCCATTACCATATTAGGTTTCTTTTATCCCGGCATACTTCTTGTTTTTGCCAGTTATATGAGGGAACATGCTTATGTTTTTCCTAATTATCTACTAATCTTAACCTTAGTTGCTACTTATTCTACTGACACTTATGCTTACTTCATTGGAAGAGCATTAGGGAAGCATAAGTTATGTCCAACTATAAGTCCTAACAAGACAAAGGAAGGAAGTATAGGCGGTCTGGCAGGAAGTGTTGTTACCGTAGTAATGCTTGGAATTGTACTAAATTGGGTATACAATATTAAAGTGGATATTATCCACTTTGTAGCAATCGGTATCCTTGGAGGATTTTTTTCTCAGTTTGGAGATTTATCAGCTTCTTCTATTAAGCGACAATGTAATATCAAAGATTTTGGCAATGTTTTGCCAGGTCATGGAGGTATATTGGACAGGATTGACAGTTTGTTATTTGTATTGCCAGTTATATATACATATACTCAATTATTCATTTAAGTGACAGAAAGGAGCATTATTCTGAAGAAAATAGCCATTTTAGGTTCGACTGGATCAATAGGTACTCAAGCTCTGGATATACTGAGTCATTATGAAGGCTATGATTTTGTTGCATTATCCACAAATGAAAACATAGATTTGCTCGAAAAACAAGTAAAGCTATATCAACCTTCCAAAGTAGGGGTGATAAATTTAAAAAAAGCTGCTGAATTAAGCAAGCGTTTGCCCCAAAATATTAAGGTATTGTCGGGAGAAGAAGCTTTGGTTGAGCTTGCATCTTTACCGGAGGTGGATATAGTTTTAGTTGCAGTGGTAGGCATTTCAGGTTTAAAAGCAACTTTGGCTGCGTTAGAATCAGGTAAAGACATTGCTTTAGCAAATAAAGAAACTTTGGTAGCCGGGGGCCGCTTGGTTATGGAAACTGCACGCAAGTCAGGAGCTGAGATACTACCAGTTGATAGTGAACATTCTGCGATATTTCAATGTCTTCAGGGCAGCAAGGGTAAAAAGGAAGTTGATAAGATATATCTGACTGCATCAGGCGGGCCTTTCCGTGGATATAAACTAGATATGCTTAAAAATGTAAAAGTTGCAGATGCCTTAAGACATCCCCGATGGAATATGGGCAAAAAGGTAACTATAGATAGTGCGACAATGATGAATAAAGGCTTAGAAGTAATTGAAGCCAAATGGTTGTTTGAGCTATCTCTTGATAAGATTAAGGTACTTGTTCATCCTCAAAGCATAATCCATTCAATGGTAGAATTTATAGATGGTTCTATACTGGCACAAATAGCAGAACCGGATATGAGGCTGCCTATATTATATGCGTTTACATGGCCAAGGCGCGTGTGTGCGGATATTAAAAGAGTGAATTTTCAAAGCATAGGCACTCTAACCTTTGAGGAACCGGATTTTGAACTTTTTCCCAGTCTAAAATTGGCTTATGAAGCAATGCAAGTTGGTGGCACAATGCCAGTGGTATTAAATGCGGCTAATGAAGTAGCGGTAGAGCTGCTTTTGGCATCTACTATTAATTTTACAGATATTCCCCGTGTTGTTGAACATGCTATGGAACAACATAAGCCAATAACTAATCCTACTTTAGATGATATTTTGATGGTAGACCAAGATACAAGGAATCGAGTAAAAAGGAGTGGTATTTAGTGACAACCTTAACTACGATTTTGGTTTCTTTATTGTTTTTTAGTATAATAATCATGATACATGAATTAGGTCACTTTCTTATAGCTCGTGTAGTTGGAATTCATGCAGAAGAGTTTTCTCTTGGTATGGGACCTCGTCTTTTTAAAATAAAAGGCAAGGAAACGGAATATTCACTTCGTGTTATACCAATGGGCGGCTATGTTAGATTTTTGGGTGAAGATGAAGATAGCAACGATCCTAGAGCCTTTAATAATGCAAAGGTATGGAAACGTTTTTTAGTTATACTGGCTGGTCCGATAATGAACATGATTTTAGCTGTATTTTTGTTTAGTATAGCTTTTCTCTATTTCGGCATATATGAATCTGATATACCGGTCATTGACAGCGTGATTGAAGGATATCCTGCAGAACAAGTTGGGCTTCAGGCAAATGATCGGATTATTGGAATAGGTGATATTGATGTTGCTAATATGGAAGAATCGGAGGCAGTTGAGTATATTCGCAATTTCATAAATGAAAACGGTCCAAATCCATTTACCATGACAGTTTTAAGAGACGTTCAGAAATATCAGTATGAGATAATCCCCGGTCGAGATGAAGAAAGCGGACGTTGGCAAGTAGGTTTTTATTTCCGGGCAAAAATTCGAAAAGTTGGTTTTTTTGAATCAATTGGAATGTCCTTTATGCAGACATTACGCGTGATGGGTTTAATGTACTCTGCACTGAAGGAACTTATTTCTTCCGGAATCGGCATGGGAGATGTAATGGGTCCTATAGGGATAGTCACGGAAATCGGAAGAGCGGCTCAGGCAGGTATACAGCAATTATTAAATTTAGGTATTATAATAACGATAAATTTAGGTATCATGAACTTAATACCCTTTCCTGCTTTAGATGGAGGACGTTTACTTCTTCTTGCAGTAGAAGGAGTCCGGCGGAAACCCATTGACCGAAACAAAGAAGGCTTTTTACATCTTATTGGTTTTGCTCTGTTGATCATTCTTATGATAATTGTTACCTATAAGGATATATTAAGAATACAATAAGGGGTTGGAATTTAGATTAGGAGTGAGTATTAGGTGGCAAATTCCATAATCATTCCAGCTTTTAATGAAGAAAAAAATGTATCTGAGGTGTTAAAAGCAATACGTATCCTCAAGGACCTATTTGAAATATTGGTTATAGATGATGGTTCAGTTGATAAAACTTCTGATGTCGTACGTTCTTTCGGCATTCCTGTGTATAAATTGCCTAAAAATCAAGGAAAGAGTTATGCCATGTGGGTAGGATTAAATATGACGAATGGCGATAACATTTTATTTCTTGATGCTGACCTTTTAGGCATAAAACCGGAACACATAAACGCTCTGGTTTATCCTGTCGAACAGGACCTTGCAGATATGACGATAGGAGTTTTTACTTCAGGACGAGGAGTAACTGATCTGGCACAAAAAATAGCACCCTATCTATCAGGACAAAGATGCGTCAAACGGAATGTTTTGCAAAAACTGGAGCAAAGTGAATGGAAATGCGGATTTGGAATCGAAATTGCTTTGACTCGCCTGGCAAAAGAAAACAAGCTAAGGGTACTTGAAGTCCCGTTAAAGAATGTATCACATACAATAAAGGAAGAAAAACTAGGTTTGGCTAAAGGCACAAAAGCGAGACTGAAGATGTATTGGGAAATTGCTAAAGAAATAAATAAATATTTATTATAATCTATGTAATTATTGGAGCATAAGATGAATGATTAAGAGGTTTGGAGTGAACTAATAGGGGGATACAAATGACATCACATGTTGCTAATTCATTAAGTAAGGCATGGTTGGACAAAGCGTCTAAAGAATTAGGCAATAATCGTATTCAATTGGATATCGAGAAAATTAGGGTTTACAAAAAAAGCGGGGTATGGGAAATTGTACTTAAGTCATCCCATTATATTCCGTATCAAAAAAAGGTTTTACTGGAAAAAAGACTTGAAAAAGAATTCTTTGATATAAATCAAATTCAGCTTCGAGTTATATATCAGAAAAGTCTTAACGAAATTATTAGTAATTTTGAACTCATTTGGAGAGACATTCAAGAATATATGCGTGAAGATATGCCTTCAGTTTCATGGCTGGAATCCTGTTCGTACTCTTGGCATGGAAATACTTTACTTATTTCAACAGATCAGGCGACTAAATATGAAATACTTAATTTTAAAGGTGTTTCTTGTTGGATAGAAGAGTGGTTCAGATTTACATTTCGGCAGAGCATTTGCGTTAACATCCATCAAAAGGAAGAGACATTTTCAAGTTCTGAATATTTTTTAGAACGAGATAAGGAAGATAAAGAACTTATACGCCAGATTACGTCTGACTTACTAATATTAAAAGAAACCAATAGCAACAATGCTATGACTGAAAATGAGACTGTATTATTGGGAAGGCAGTTAAAAGAGCAGCCAGTATCTATTGAAACCCTGCGCGAAGATACTGGTAGAACAATTATAGAAGGTTGCATCTTTGATATGGAATCCACAATACTTCGTGGAGGCAAATATTTGATTACATTGGATGTGACTGATTATACAAGTTCAATAAATGTTAAAATGTTTCTTGAACCGGAAAAAGGAAAAGCCCTGCTTAATAATTTGAAGAAGGGTAATTGGTACCGTTTTGGGGGAGATTGCCAATATGACAAATATCAAAGGGAAATTGTGATTATAGCCAGTGATATACAAACTGCCTCATCCCGAATTAGAATGGATGAAGCAGTAGAAAAAAGAATTGAGTTGCATGCGCATACGCAAATGAGTTCATTGGATGCTGTAGCGCCAGTCAGCTCTTTAATTGAGCGTGCTGCTATATGGGGCCATTCAGCTGTTGCCATAACCGATCATGGCGTAGTACAAGCTTTTCCAGAAGCCTATGATGCAGGCAAGAAACATGGAGTGAAGATTATATTTGGGGTTGAAGCTTATTTAGTCAACGATTGCCGGCCAATTATCCAATACAGCAGGTCGGATAACTTTAATGATACTTTTGTAGTGATAGACATAGAAACCACCGGATTAAATGCAATAGACGATGAGATAATAGAAATAGGCGCGGTAAAAATAAGGGAAAAAAAAATAATCGATTTTTTTCATACTTTTGTGGCGCCAGTAAAAAACATTCCATCAAAAATTACAGAACTTACTGGCATAAAATTTGATATGGTAAAAAATGCTCCATCAATCAATGAGGTATTACCTAGATTATTTGAATTTTGCGGAGATGCAGCTTTAGTTGCTCATAATGCTTCATTCGATATTGGTTTCATTCAACAAAAAGCGAAATTTTTAGGATATAGGTTTAGCCAGCCAATAATAGATACTCTTGCTTTATCAAGAGAACTACTTACTGATTTGAAGCGATATAAACTTGACGTGGTTGCAAAGCATTTAGATGTAAACCTTAAAAATCATCACAGAGCTATAGATGATGCAGAAGCTACTGCTAAAATTTTAATAAGACTGTTTGAAATATTACAAGATCAAGGTGCATCTACATTGGAAGAAGTCAATAGCATGTTTCGACAAAGAAGTAACCTTAATGGACTTCCAAGTTATCATGCAATAATTCTGGTAAAGAATAAAATCGGCCTTAAGAATCTTTATCGTTTAGTTTCTATGTCACATATGGAGTATTATTACAGAAGACCAAGGATACCTAAAAGTTTGTTGGCAGAATATCGTGAAGGCCTTTTAATAGGGACCGCTTGTGAAGCAGGGGAACTGTACCGTGCCATATTGAATAATCAAAGTGAAGAGGAGATTTCAGAAATAATAGAGTTTTATGATTATCTGGAAATACAACCAATTGGTAACAATCAGCATTTAGTAGATAATGGTACAGTTAAGGATAATGAAACCTTACAAAAAATTAACAAAATGATATTTGGTTTAGGCAGAAAACATAATAAATTCGTGGTTGCTACTGGTGACGTTCACTTTATAGATCCTCATGATGAATATTTCAGAAGAATTCTCATGAGTGTACAAAATTTTGATGAAGCTGATAATCAAGCCCCATTATACTTTAAAACTACCAATGAAATGCTGAATGAATTTTCATATTTAGGAGACATTGGAGCCCGACATGTGGTTATAGAGGCTCCTCGTAGTATAGCTGCTGAAATAGAAGATATACAGCCGATACCAGAAAAATTATATCCGCCAGAAATACCGGGTGCAGAAGAGGAAATCCGGGATATGGCTATCAAAACAGCAATGTCTATTTATGGATCTCCACTTCCTGACATAGTGAAAAACAGACTGGATAAGGAATTGAAGTCTATCATAGGAAATGGATATGCAGTACTATATCTAATAGCTCATAAACTGGTTAAGAAATCAAATGAGGATGGCTACTTGGTTGGCTCCCGGGGCTCAGTTGGTTCTTCATTAGTAGCAACAATGACAGGAATAACGGAGGTTAATCCGCTTCCGCCTCATTATATATGTCCAAATTGTAAGAATTCTGACTTTAATGTGGATGTAGAGAAGTACGGGTGTGGAGTAGATTTGCCTGATCTTAACTGCCCAAGTTGTGGTTGCGTTTATGCAAAAGATGGTTTTGATATACCTTTTGAGGTATTCTTGGGTTTTGAGGGAGATAAGGTTCCGGATATTGATTTGAATTTTTCAGGTGAATACCAGGCAATTGCTCATAAGTATACAGAAGAATTATTTGGGGAAGGCTATGTTTTCCGTGCTGGAACTATAGGAACAATTGCTGAAAAGACTGCTTATGGCTTTGTAAAAAAATATTTAGAAAGCAAGGGTATAGTAGCTACAAATTCTGAGATTAAGCGCCTGGTTGCAGGATGCACAGGTGTCAAGCGCACTACTGGTCAGCATCCCGGAGGTATCCTAGTAGTTCCCAAGAGCAAAGAAATATATGAATTTACACCTATTCAACATCCTGCAAATGATAAGAGTTCTGGTGTAATTACCTCCCATTTTGATTTTCATGCTATCCATGATACTTTAGTGAAATTGGATATACTTGGTCATGATGATCCAACAGTAATCAGAATGTTGGAAGATATAACAGGGGTTGATGCAAAGACCATTCCACTGGCAGAGGAAACTACAATGAAATTGTTTTCTAGTACAGAACCATTAAATGTTTCTCCAGAAGACATTAATAGTCCTGTTGGCACATATGGCGTTCCCGAATTTGGCACGAAATTTGTAAGACAAATGCTTATAGATACAAGGCCAACTACTTTTGCTGAATTGATACGAATCAGTGGCTTATCCCACGGTACTGATGTTTGGCTGAATAATGCACAAGATTTAATACAAAATGGAACCGCAACTTTGTCAGAAGTAATTTGTACACGTGATGACATTATGATTTATTTGATTCAACGAGGCATGGAATCTACCATGGCGTTTAGCATTATGGAATCTGTGAGGAAGGGAAAGGGACTGACTCCCGAGATGGAAGAGGCTATGAAACAACACTCCATTCCTCAGTGGTATATTGATTCCTGTAAAAAAATCAAGTATATGTTTCCTAAGGCACATGCAGCGGCTTATGTTATTATGGCATTCCGTATTGCTTGGTTTAAGGTTCATTATCCGGAAGCATTCTATGCCACTTATTTTACAGTACGAGCTGATGATTTTGATGCTGCTTTAATTTTAAAAGGATTAAACGAGGTAAGAAATGCCATAAAAAATTTAGAATCGAGAGGAAGTGAATTGACCGCTAAAGAAAGAAATGTATTAACAATACTTGAAGTAGCTCAGGAAATGTATATGCGTAATATACGGTTTGTACCTATTGATTTATATAAATCTCATTCCAATCATTTTCTTATTACAAAGGATGGCATCAGACCTCCTTTAAATGCTTTGCAAGGAGTGGGCATAAACGCAGCGAAAGCCATAGTAAGAGAAAGAGTTAAAAGGGAGTTTGTTTCAATTGAAGACTTACAGGAGCGAACCCGGGTAACAAAAACAGTAATAGAGACTTTGAGAGAGCAAGGTGTATTGTATGGTTTATCTGAAACTAGTCAGATATCCTTGTTCAATATTCCCTTTCCATCTTCTTGAGAAAATTTTACTGTCAATAACTTTTGAAAATGTCACCTAAAAAGATATTAAAAAGGAGTTAATTCTCGCTAGATAATGTCTACACGAGATTAAACCAAAATACTCGCCCAGATAGCAATACACCGAATATGGACAGCGGCCAGGAAAGATGCGGTATTTTTTGCATAGCGAGTAGCAATTCCCCGCCAGCGTTTC
>JAAZHD010000021.1 GCA_012510895.1 Clostridiales bacterium | reverse complement strand
TTCCAGAGTCTGGGGCTCTTCGACAGTATGAATCTTGGCAAACTTACCCTGTTTAATATCTCAGATAAGTTCCCATCCGTAATAAACATTGGATTTGGCGGCCTGTTAATCATGGGACTCATCCTTACAGGTGTTGCATATATACTGCCCGACAGACTTACGAAACCGGAACCTGCTAAAAATCATATAAGTTCATCTATCTGAATTTTCATCCGATTAATTGATTTCTATCCGAAATGCAGTTTAAAAAACGCTCCATGAACATCCCGGAGAGCATATAACATGCTTTTGGCACCGGCGGTGTCATGGAGCTGGTTTTTTATATTAGAAGAACGCCTTTAGTGTACCTTTCCCGGGCAATCTGAAACTGATCCTGGAACCGTCTGCATTGAAAACCAGATTCTCATTATTGAAGCTTATAGCCTTTGGTTCCCTGTCAAAAAGCATCTCAGCTTCACTTGGATAATCCGTCTCCATTATTAAGATTTCAGCATCACCGGATATGGAATTGATGCGTACATTGGCATCGTACAGCTGTCTGCCGCGGGAAGAACTGACTGCCAAAAGGCGGCTGCCGTGACCCTCAACCAGTGTACTGAAGCGGTCTTTCAGTTCAAACTGTTCCCCGGACCAGACATCTGTCAGGATATAATTGTCGTTTTTAAGGCCAAGATCCTCAGGAGTGAAAGATATTTCCGCTTCATCATCCTCAATATTGAATAAACCTACTGTTCGAAGGGGCATGAATTCGCTGCCTTCCACAGGAGAGAAATGAGGCGTCTTAAAGTACATCACCTTGGGAACACTGTAATGAGGGCTGCGATAATCATAGCCGGCAAAATAGACGTCCTGCCCGTTATTTGGGTTGCAGGCTGCCTTTTTAAGAACTTTAAGCCGGGGTGAGTTCTCATCAGCCTTGCTCAGCCTGCCTGCAATCTCTACCATGGAGTGGGTTACCAGGCAGTAATTTATACAGAACATGGCCTCTGTGTCATTCAACCCGGGGAACAGCCCTATTGCATCGCTGTTAGGTACAAAGAGATCGCCCGTATGGGTGGCAAAGCAGGCAACACCCCACAGTAAGTTGGTTTTGACATAATCCCAGTTGCCGGTTCCGATATCGATACCATAACGATAGTTGGTAAAAAACTCACCAAGGAAGGGATTACCCATTACTATGTCGCAGCCGGTCTGTAAATAACCGTCCGGCGCTAAACGTTTGCGGATTTCACTAAGCCACCAGCGGCGGTTTTCATAACCGCTTGCCGTTTTGTAGTGACACAAATCGTGACTGTCTTCAAATGCATAACTCCAAAAATCAAGTTTAACTCCTTCAAACCCGTATTCAAGTATTAAGGTATCAATCGCCTTAAGCATGTATTCCCTCACAACCGCCTGACTTACATCCAGCGGCTGTGTTTTTTGGACACGCTCACTATAATCTATGAACCATTCAGGGTGTTCCTTGAAAATTTTCGTTTCAACAGGGCAGAAACCTCCTATCCATATGGCCGGTCGAATTCCGATAGCCCGGAGAGTATCTGTGTAATGGCGCAAACCATTGGGAAACTTATTTTTATCAATGCCCTCCTCTCCTTCATAGGGCACTCCCAGTCCATGAGCCGACTTATTATATACAGCATAGCCGTCATCCAGCTGAATCCATTTAACGGTTGGGAAGTTATCTTTGATAAATTGTGCTTCTTCAAGGAGCATTTCTTCACATACATCGCGGAATATGCCGTCATTCCAGGAGCCCCAAACCATACTGGTACGATTGATATCGGTTGCTCCGTACCCCGGCGGCAGAACTTCCCGCAGCACCTCTGTGTATCCGGAGAATATTTTTTCCAGGTCATCGGCATGATTTGTTGTGCCCAGATACCAATAATCCACCAATATGCGGCCGGGTGCTGCTTCCAGTGCATCGATTGCTTTGAAGGATGAAAATATTTCAAGTTTGACGAGATCATCTTCATGGCTGACCAGATAGTTGTGATAAAAGACATCCTGACTTAAGGTTCCATGCACTAATCCCTTTTTAGTTTGATAATTGCTTAAAAGAACAGCCGGAAAAGGCTGATATGGGCTTGCACCAATCCGCTTGGAAACCACACCCGGATCAGCCCAGCGGTTTCCTGCCTGAATGTCGAAACGTGAGTCCTTTGCATCTTCCGCTGTGCGGTTATAATCCACCGGGAAGGTCATAACTTCATATATGCGAGGATTTTCCGCATGGTAGAAATAGTCGTCACGCGGATTTTTGTTAAAACTGATACCTGCAATCTCAATACCCAATTCCTTAAGAAATACAGGCTTATCCGATAAGTTTTGAAAGACTCGCCGGCAAAGAATGCTGTCTTCACGCAGCTCAAAGTACAAGTCATCCTTCAGCAGACCTTCTATTTCAGCATGCATATGTGCCATTTTGTATGAAGGATTGTAATCCTGAACATAATCCGGCGATGTTTCACTGCCGTCCTTCCATACAAAGAAGGGAGCAAATGTAGTATTGCCGCAGCCGAGAAAAGCAAGTATCTTATGCTTATCCTGATTCTTTTTCACCCTATCCCCACCTCTTTCATATTTGCTCTGGTATTTCAGACCTTTACCCTTAATTACAGTCCTGTTAACTGTAAAGAATCTGATTTTCCTTTGTAAACTCCTTGCAAATCAGTCATAGGGAAAACACAAGTTTATGCATGAGCGGATGCGATCCATGGTCTCCATGACGGCAACTGACTCGTCCAAAGGCATAACCGGGCTTTCCAAAAGTCCTTCCGACATGCATCTCATCATTTCAATGGCCTCGAACTCATATCCGTTACCTTCATAGGGGATACTTATGATTCGTTCTTCATTTTCTTTTACCACTGAAATTTTATCAGCTTTGTAAAAAGGCGCGTGCAGCTTGATTCTTCCCCTTGTGCCCATTATAACTGCTTCAAGCGGAGTTTAGGTTCGTATGGCGCTGTATAATACAGCCAGTTCACCGCCCTTATACCTCAATAAATAGGCTGACAGTTCATCTACCGATGTTGACCCTATTTCAGCCAATGCCTGTATTTCTTCAGGCTGTTCCTTAAAGAACATGGAAGCCAAGGAAACAGGGTAAATGCCAACATCCATCAAACCTCCGCCGCAGGCAGCCGGATCATATATTCTGTCGGGAACCCCCACTTCCGTCCGGTAGCCAAAGTCTCCAGTGATCATTCTAATGTCCCCGATTTCCCCTTGTTCAACCATCTCCTTTGCTTTCTGCACTGCCGGTATAAACCTTGTCCACATGGCCTCCATAAGAAGACAATTGTTTTCCCGTGCAGTTTTGACCATCTCTTTTGCTGCAGCAGCATTTACGGCAAAAGGTTTCTCACATAAGACTGCCTTTTTTGCTTTTAAGGCAGCTATAGTATTTTCTGTATGAAACTGATGGGGTGTGGCAATGTAAACAATATCCACTTTGGGATCTGCCAGCAGTTCCTCATAGCTGCCGTAAGCTTTCCGGAACCCATATTCATCGGCAAAAGACTCTGCCTTTTGCAGCTCTCTGGAGGCAACAGCGTACTTTACTGCACCCGGTGCAAAATTCAGACCTATGGAAAACTGCCTGGCGATAGCCCCTGTGGCAATAATTCCCCAATTATAAGATTTTGACTTAGCCATCTTTGCTTTTCCTACCTTTCCTTCCATGTTTTAGACCTGTTTCTGAATTCTACATATGAAACAAGATTCCTTTATCGCCGGGAATTATACGTTTTTAATTTTATGATTTAGCCCGCCGGTATTGTTTCGGCCATTCAATATCATGCTGTAATTCCCTTGCTGCCTGTAACGGCCAGTACGGATTTCGCAGCAGTTCCCTGCCCAGGAATATAAGATCCGCTCTTTCATTCCGTATTATCTCTTCTGCCATCAAGGGTGAAGTAATGAGCCCGCCGGCTATAACAGGCAAACCGGTGTTTTGGCGTATAATCTCTGCATGTCTGATCTGATATCCGGGGTAGCCCTCAGGGCTTACATTGACCACGCCGCCGGTACTTACATTGACCAGATCAATTCCTTCTCCTTTTATGAGATTTAATATATTTGCAAGATCTTCCGGCCGGTTCCCACCTTCAACAAATTCTTCTGCTGATACACGGACAATAACAGGTTTTTCTTCAGGCCAGACAGAAGCAACCGCTTGCAGGATGTCTTTCAGAAAGCGAGCCCGGTTTTCCATGCTTCCTCCGTATTCATCGGTCCTGTGGTTGGTCAGCGGAGACAGGAATTCATTAATTAAGTACCCATGGGCAGCATGTATCTCAATGGTATCAAAGCCTGCCTCATTGGCTCTTTCGGCACCGGCTCTGAATGATTCAACCGCTGCTTCAATGTCAGCTTTATTCATTTCTTTCGGAGTTCTGTAATTATGATCATAGGGTATGGGTGACGGAGCGATGGGATAATCTGCCGCGGCCTGAGATTTTCTGCCGGCATGAGCCAGCTGAACTCCTATCTTTGCTCCATTGCTGTGGCAGCCGTCAACTAATCTCCGAAGCCCTTCAATATGTTCGCCACTCCAAATTCCTAAGTCCCAGTCAGATATACGGCCCCTTTTTTCCACCGCAGTAGCTTCCAGGATAATAAGCCCTGTTCCTCCGGCTGCCCGGCTGGTGTAATGGGTGTAATGCCAGTCCTTGGCCTTGCCGTCTGTATCTGCCGTGTACATACACATAGGCGCCATTACTATGCGGTTTTTTAATGCCATGTTTTTTACTCTGAATTCCGAAAACAGATTTGCCATAGATAATCCTCCTATCTTATTTACGATATTATAACCCTTTTTTTAGCTTCAATATCTTAATCTAAAATCGCAAATATGCATATGGCTGAAACAATCTTTATTTGTTATAATATACAATGTTATCATGGTAATGACAGGAAATAAATACAGAATATATGCAGCCGTTTATTATTATGTCATCATATAGTTGGGCAGCCAGGTGCAGAATCAGAAGGAGTGTGTAAAATGAGCAAAAAAGTATTATTGGTCTTAGTAGACGGCATGCGTCCGGACAGTCTGGAAGCGTGCAAACATCCTTATATCGGTAAAATGATACAAGACGGCAGCTATAC
>JAAZHD010000020.1 GCA_012510895.1 Clostridiales bacterium | reverse complement strand
GTGGTAAAGCTTCTTTTTTGCATCATGAGCACAAATACTATTATAATTTTAAATGCTGTGATAAATACTGTAATCATTCATTTTTTGTACCTAAAAACAAAGCCATTAATCCACCTTCTCATAAAATGCAAGGGAGGTAATAATATGATAAGTTATAAACCGTTAATGAAACTACTTATAGATTTGGATATGACTAAGACCGAGTTGGCTGAAAAAATCGGTATTTCATCATCTACATTAGCTAAATTTGGCAATAACCAGTACGTTTCTCTGGAAGTAATAGACCGGATTTGTAAAGCTTTAGATTGTCAGCCAGGGGATTTATTTGAATATGTTCCGGATAAAGATGATTAGTTTTCTTTGAGATTGGCTTTAATATTTCCATATATCATTATCCAATGAGACTAGCAGGAGAAAAGTTATCATTAAATAGTAAATGATTATTTCTTCCATATTTATCTCTCCTTGCGAGTATTAAAAGAAATTTTAATTAACCTTAGCTTTAGTCGTAAAATTTAGTATCAGGCTTTAATAGCCGTCATCTACCGTGCTAATTCATTGCAATTATTCATACAGCCGTTTATTGACTAATAATTGTTATATGCTACTAATATAACCTCCTTTCCTCGGAATTTAAAAAATAATATATTTTTCAATAGCCCGCCTATCTTCCTCTGATAACTGTTTTGGGTCCTCTTTATATTTCTCAATACAGTCATTTAGAAAGATTAAATCTTCATCTGATAGCTGAGATAATGCCGCTCGGACATTGTCCTGTTTAACAGGCTTTCCTGAGGCTTTTTCCAGCTCCTCGCCGATGGTTTTGAGGATATGAGATTCGGGTTTCATTAGTACTTCACTCCTTTAAGCCTTCGACCGATTCTTTGTACTACTTCCGAGTCTTTGACCTCTTCTTTGATAATCAGTATTACCTGGTTAATGATTCTTTGGACTTCATCAACCTGCAAAATATATTTCTCGCCTTCCTCAACCTTCTGCCGGCGTTCTATGTTTCTACCCAGTTTATCGGCAATATCATTTAGGGTTCTGCTCAATTTTTCATTTAATTGTAATTTGCCCTTTTTAATCTGGTCAAGAATGTTTAGTATCAACGCCTGCTGCAATGCTATGGTCTTTCGTAAGTCCAGTAATTCTTCATCATTAGACAGTTTATCCACCATATCAGCAAGCCTGTGGCTGGTGTATTTGCTATATAAACCGTGTTTCACCGGGGAAGCTCCTCCATGTAATTTGCATTTACCAACCCCAGGATGGTCGGTTCCCCACCCGGCCGGTCTCTGACATGGCTCACCACTACCCTTAGTCTTAGCTCCACAAATCGGATAATTTTTTTCTTCACTCATAGAGTATCACCTCGTTTTAAGTTATCATGGACTTTAATAATGGTAAATAATACCAGTATCACTTATGATGATTTTAAAATAATTTTATAAATTATATAATCAACAGGGGAGAGGTACTACTGGCGTTAAAGGAAGGGTTCCATCTCGAAGGGCAACACCCCTCACCCCCTATTTAAGACATTCCCTCAGCCAATAGTAGAACGTGTAATAAATGAAGTTTCCGCTGTATGCTGGGTCAGCAAATATCACCTCCATATTATACCGGTGTCTGAATGAATGCAAGGTACCAATAAAAGACCTGGGTTTATAATCAGTCCTATAATTATGCTCGATAATGTCCTGATAACCCTTTGCTTTTTCCACTAATAGAATCATCTTGCCGTTACTGGCCCGTATTAGCTCATTCTCAAATCTAGCCCGCTCCTGGGTGAAACAGCCGCTCAACTCCTCCAGGCTGGCCTTCCTCTCTATAACTATATCGTTGTTAAAGTAAATATCCCTCTGTATGCCTAATTTTTTATTAGCCGGAAGGATAAAAGAATAGTCTCCATAGTCTAGCTTCTTACTTTTGTGTTTAATCCCTTTATTATTCAAATAACGGATTATATGCCCATTCTTCTGCTCCCTGGTGTCTATAAGGATTACAAGGCTATTAAGAAGCTCTCTAAGCTCTTTTGGAGCATATTTGTAAGGGATTTTCATTGCAATAGCCTCCAATTCAAAATCATTTTTACACAAAATATATCTTTTGCGAAACTTTTTCAAATATCTCCTTAATCTCTTTAGCATAAGGAAGTAAATGCTCCTGCCTGTCCTGTATCCACTCTCTCTTATCTTTCCATTGCTGGCCCGGGCCAACTGCCGGAAATAGCCTTAAACCGTCCCCCTCTATTTTTAACCGGCAACCTGCACACCTGAAACCATGCAAATTGCTATATATCTGTTTATCCAGCTTTTCTGCCTCTTTTAAAACTGCTTGCCAATAATCATGATCTTCTTTCAAATCTGGCCGTGGGTCGTACCTGTTTTTCTCTCTTAATTCTTCTATATAAAGATTAAATGCCTCTTCTTCGGTAAGGGATAAATATTTAATTATCTCGTCCTTATTTGCTTTCAGTTCATTAATTAATTCTTCGGCCTTCTGAGGGTCGGGCTTAAAGCCCGGCTTTAGGCTAATATTAATCTTCCGGCCGGGCTTTAATTCTAAATTGTACCCCAGCTCTTCTAAACGGCTAATAATATCATAACCCATCAATTTAAATTACTCCTTCGATAATAATGCCATCTTTGTTCTTTTTTAGAAAGGTGGGAAATTTAGTGTTATTAGCGTTATTAGCGTTAGTATCCTCTGTAATCCCCGTCATGTCGGGTTTTTCGTCTTTAACACTATTTTTAACACTAACTTCTTTAGTGTTAGTTAGTGTTAATTTAGTGTTAGTACCATAATCCCTGTCATGTCGGGAATCTTCTTCTTGACTAACACTAAATACACTATTAACACTATTTTTCGTGCTTTTTCTAAAAGACAATATTCGCTTCTTTCCATCATGAGAAGCTTTATATTTTATCCCTTCGCTTCTTAAAAGTGACTCAATTTCATTAATTCTGCGTGTTACCCATGTCGGGTTACCGGGCCACTTTTTTGAATCTTTATTATATCCTTCTGCCTCTGCAATTTTTTCTAATTCTTTTAATAAATCCCCGGGACTACCTTCCCATTTGTCTCTTTGTTCCATGAATAGGAGCAAAGCCTGTCCTAATGGGTTATCTTCAATCACTTCTAAGTTTCTGTCCCGTTCATCTTCTAGGTAGGACTGCAAAAATTCATTGCCACTTCTACCTAATGCTTCTGCTATAGCATATCCCCATCTGGTAAAATCTGCCATTCGATGCAATTCTTTTAATTCAACCTCGGGATAAATGTTTTTTGCCTTAACAATGGTGTCAAAAACCCCTCCCAGAATTTCGGGCTTTGCCCTCTCAAACTCGCTTTTTCTTATTTTTATTTCCTTGCGTTCAGTTTTAGGTATCGGCTCCAGCTCAATTAATATCGACCGGTCTAACAAATCTGGCTCTGTAGCGGCCACATTGATACCATTTAGCCCGATAACCCTCTTATATTGCCTGATAAAAGGTTCGTCATCGGTATAAAGAGCCCTAGCCTCCATGCCCTCACCCGTTACCGCCCGACAGAACATATCAGACACCCATTTAGGAATATGACTGATGTTATCAAAGAAAGTCGCATAATGGTGATCGAAATTTTGGATTATATCTCTGTCATCTCGGGGTATCCTTAATAGGGGCACTCTTGATGGGTCAATAATTTCCCTCATAAATTCTAGAAGAGTAGTCTTAGCGCTTCCTTGCGGACCGTGTATAATGGTAACTATATGCGGAATGTCAGGGATAAAAGCAGATATGATGGAAACCATTAATAATAGCTCGTCTTCTTTTTTCACATTAACATAATCCAAAATTCTCCAGGGGTTACCTTTACCGGACTCTTGCGGTTTAACCTGTGGTTTCTGGTGCGCATTTCGCCTAAATAATATCGGTGGTCTCGTTATTTCCCAGCCGTTTTCATTAATTCTGACGGCTTGCCATTCTTTATTACTTAGGTCATACCAGAAATCACCATTTTTTTGGGCAACTCGGTTGTGAAGAGTTATATTCTCTCCCTGAAAATAGGCCACTGCCTCAAGCTGTTTTTTTGCCTGATTAATAGCCTCTATATAGGGCAAATTCCATTCATTGCAATGGAGCCCGATTTGCTGTAACCAAAGACTAAATCTCTTGCCTTTAACGCTCCACACCTCGCAATGACCATTTAAAGAGATAGCAGCATAGGCTTCGTCTCGTTCGTCTGTAAAGAGTTTTGCGTTTTCTAACGCTGCATTGTAAATTTTTGTCGCTAAATTACTCTTGTCCTCGTTATTTTGATTAGAAGTAACCGACTCTGGTTCATACTCTGGACAGTTTTCTGTCAACCGAATCAGCTCCTCTCGAGTTCCTCCACGGGCCAACCAGTCTGATACGTCCTCTTTCTCTTTTAAATCAGGTAATTTCAGGATTTTAACGCTTTTAGTTTTTCTACACAATTTCTGGGCAATAGTTTTTGCATGATCTTGGCCGGGTTTATCGTTATCGGGTATTATTACAACTCTAGCCCCAGTAAGGGTTTTAGTATAATCTTCTTCCCATTTCCCTGCCCCCATAGGGTTACAGGTTGCCATGAGACCCAGTTTGCGTAGACTCTCAACGTCTTTTTCTCCTTCAACGATATAAACGGTTTTTCCGGCTTTAATTGCCTCTGAAATCTCTTTTAGCCGATATAAGACCCGTCTGGTATCTCCTAGGCCCCATTTCCAACCGCCGTTACCATCTGGCCTTCTTTGCCTGAAGGTCTTAGGCTCAAATCGGACTACCTGGTAAAGTAAATTGCCGTTTTCATCTGTGTAATCATACGCTGCAACAATTTCCCTCTGTCTCTGGTTGTTATCGAAATAGATATCAGACCAGGTTAATCCCATTGCCTGCAGTATCTCATCGCCGCTACAGCCTGCATGACAATAAAAATTAACTTTATTCTTCCCCCTGGAAATTGACAGAGAAGCAACTCTATCCTCGTGAGCCGGACAATGGGCCTGGTACTGATTCGGGCCGGTTTGTTTGATACCTTTTAGTTTATTAAAAAAGTGCTTTAATTTTTGCTCTCCTGTCATTTTCTTCTGCCTCCATCTTTTTCAAAAAGTTTACTGCTTCCCAAAATGCCGTCTCATACAACCTCTTTTCTTTTTTTGATAAATTCTCATGTCCATTTTTAAACTGTTCGCACAGGGTCGCTTTTTTTAACCATTCCTGGAATTGTTCCTTAATTATCATTATCCTCCGACCTATCTTTATTGAGGCATGAAAATCCTGTCTTTTTGCAATCTCATAGGCCTTTGTCTGATTTACTCCCATTATCTCCGCCAAATCTTTTACCTTGAAAATGGCCGGCAAGTCATCCAGGGATTTGTATTTCGTGTTTTTATAAGCAGTCTCCATTAATCAGTCAACCTCCTCTAAAAGCTCATCAATGCTCATCCCGAAGAAAGCCTCAAGTTTCTTTTGTGCCGGTCTGTACGGCCTTTGAACGCCGCTTTCATATTTCCCGATTAAACTTGGGTGGATTTCTAACTTGT
>JAAZHD010000117.1 GCA_012510895.1 Clostridiales bacterium | reverse complement strand
GAATACAACGGTAAAGCCGTTGAATAAATTATGAATAAAGCTGAACAGAACAGAATCAATGAGATACTTGGGCTTCTTGAAGAAAATTATAAAGGGGCAGGAAGTGAACTTAAATATAAAAACCCTTTTGAACTGTTGATAGCCACCATTTTGGCAGCTCAATGCACCGACAGGCAGGTAAATAAGGTTACGCCCGACCTTTTTGCAGAATATCCCGGGCCTGAAGAAATGATTACACTAACGGAGGAAGAACTGGGTGCTATTATTCACAGTTGCGGTTTTTATAAAACAAAAAGTCGAAATATACTGCAGACATGCAGAATACTGCTGGCGGAATACGGCGGGCAAGTTCCGGATGATCTGGAATCTTTGACAAAGCTGCCTGGTGTAGGGAGAAAAACCGCAAATGTAGTTTTAAGCAACGCCTTCGGAAGAGATGCCATCGCTGTCGATACACATGTACACAGGGTTTCTAACAGGTTGGGTCTTGCCGATGCCAAAGATGTATTAAACACTGAATTTCAGTTAATGGAGAATATACCGAAACATAAATGGTCGGCTGCCCATCACTGGCTGATTTTTCACGGCCGCAGGGTATGCAAGGCAAGAAAGCCTGACTGTGAAAATTGTTTTCTGCAGCATCTCTGTAAATATCGGAATAAAAACCTGAACGCATAGTTATATAAGCATTTAAAAAGCATAGGATGTATATAAAAACGGAAGGAAGAACCGCTATGAGAGTATTTGGGCTTGTAGGTTCCAGCGGTACAGGGAAGAGCTATCAATCCATAGGGCTGGCTATGGAAATGGGCATTTCTTACATTATTGATGACGGGTTGCTGATTAAAGGCACCAGGATTCTAGCCGGTACCTCTGCTAAAAAAGAAGCCACAAAAATCGCTGCTATACGCAGGGCCGTATTTATGGATCCTGATCATGCTAAACAAGTTAAAGAAGCGATTCGGGAAGAGTCTCCCGAATCCTTGCTTATTCTGGGCACTTCCATCTCCATGATTGAAAGAATAATACAGCACCTGGAATTGCCTTGTGCAGAGAAAATTATTCATATTGAAGATATCACAAGCCATGAAGACATCGAATTGGCCAGGAAACAGCGAAGAGAAGAAGGCAAGCATATTATACCCGTCCCGACTTTTGAGGTCAGAAAGGATTTTTCCGGCTTCTTTATTGACCCCCTTCGCATTTTCAGAGTATGGGGGAAAGGAAGACATTTACAGACATTGGAGAAAACTGTAGTAAGGCCTACCTACAGCTATTTTGGGAAATTTTTCATTTCGGATTCCGCTATAGAATCCATTGCTGCTTATAATGCACAGAATATTTCAGGTGTAAGCAGGGTTCTTCGCTCTGAAGTGCAAAGCCGGGAAGATGGAATAGTTATAGAACTTGAGATCTCTTTAGTATACGGGAACCCAATCCATAAAGTGATGGAAGAAATACAGGAGAATGTGGTCGAGCAAATCGGATATACCACAGGTTTGAATATTAACGCGGTCAATGTAACTGCCAGAAGGCTGGTATATTTTCCTGCAGATAAAAACTGAGGAATAGAAAGGGGATTGATCCATGAGCAATACAATCAGTGTTAAAGATTTACTGAAATCCAGAAATCTTCCTGAATTATTGAAATTCCAGGATGATACCCCCGTATGCTTCAGGGACGATTGGGAGAGACGACGAAGGGAAATATTGGAGATTCTAAGTTATGAGGAGTATGG
>JAAZHD010000116.1 GCA_012510895.1 Clostridiales bacterium | reverse complement strand
TGTCAAGAATTGTGTTGATGATTGTTGTTTGCCGGTAAAAATTTTTCATGGTCATGTAATGGATTTGATTAGAAAAGCAGACGTGATATTAATACCGAGATTAATTTCCATCCGACCTGGAGAATACATATGTCCCAAATTTATTGGATTGCCTGAAATGATCCTGAATTCTATTCCGGGCAGACCGGAATTATTGATAATGGATTTTAATGCTCATAGCAGCTTGAAAAAAGGATTTATAGGCATGTGGGAATCAGGCAGGAAACTGGGCGCTTCTCCGCAGCAGATTAAAAATGCACTCAATAAAGCCAAAGCAGAGCAAAAAAAATATGAGTATCTGCTTGAAAAAGGTTTCTCTACAAATAAAAATGTAAAAAATACGAGTCACAATCGTGTAACAAGCGGGAGAAACTTAGCTGCGGAACCTATTTCCAGGGCAAAGACCTCAAAAGAAAAAGCAGGAAAAATCGGGCTTATAGGACATCCTTATTTAATATATGATTCATATATAAATATGAATATCTGCAAGAAACTGGCGGAGCAAGGTTATGAAATTGTTTTTCCCGAACAAAGCACTCAGGAAGAAGTGGACAGGGCATGCAACAGATACCCCAAGAAACTATTCTGGAGCTACGGCAAACGTTTACTGGGAAGTGGACTGACAATGATGGAGTACGGAAGTATCGATGGTCTGATTCTATTGACAAGTTTTGGATGCGGCATTGATTCTTTCATAGATGAGTTATTAATACGGGCCAATAGGAGGGAATACAAATATCCTTTAACTACAATAACTTTGGACGAACACAGCGGAGAAGCGGGTTTTGATACAAGGCTGGAAGCTTTTATAGATATGCTGGAATGGAGGGACAGATATGATAGTCACATTTCCTCATATGGGAAAAGTCTATATTCCGGCCAAAGGTTTGTTTGATGATCTTGGGGTTCCTGTTTCAGTACCGAACCCGATAAGCAAGAAAACCTTGGAAATAGGCACAAAGGTCTCTCCGGAAATGGCATGTCTGCCATTAAAAATAAATATGGGCAATTATATTCAGAGTTTGGATAGCGGAGCAGATACCATCATATTGACCGGCAGCTGCGGACCTTGCCGCTTCGGATACTATGGAATTATAGAAAAAGAAATCCTCCAGGATCTTGGATATAAAGTAGATGTTGTTATTCTTGATGCACCCGGAAAAGATCCAGGTATCTTTTTTCAACGTATAAAAAAAATCTCAGGAAACAGTTCCTGGCGAAATATTCTTAAAGCATTCTTAAGTGCATTAAAGGTCGTGGAAGAAACAGAAGTGTTGTTTGATATATTTCTGTATAAAAGGCCTCGTGAGCTAGCTAAAGGCGAGACAGACCGACTGCAGGATTATTTTGAAAAAGAAGTTCTAAATTGCCATGGCAGCGGCGAAATACTTTATTTTGTTGATGAATGCAGAAAAAAAGCATCTCTTATTAAGGAAAAACCGGACATCAGCCCTCTGCGAGTAGGATTGGTCGGTGAAATATATACACTAATCGAACCTTTTGTGAATCTTAATGTAGAAAAGAAATTAGGTGATTTAGGTGTTGAAGTACACCGGGGCATTACAATAGCCGATTGGGTAAAGACTCATCTGTCACCTGACTGGAAATATAAAAGTGAAAGAAAGAAAAGACTGAAAAAGGGTGGAAAGTACTTAAACTTGTGTATAGGGGGACATGCTTGGGAAACCATAGCCAGTACAGTGCACTTTGCAGATATGGGATTGGATGGAGTGATTCATATCCTGCCTTTCGGATGTATGCCGGAAATTGTGGCTGAAAGCATTATTCCTTCTATTTCCCGTGATTACAAGATTCCAACAATGACTCTTACAGTGGATGAATTAACAGGTGAGGCCGGTTATCGTACAAGATTGGAAGCGTTTGTTGATTTATTGGAACAGAAGAAAGGAATAAAATATGGGCAGGCTTGATTTATTTTTAGGTGTAGATGTCGGTTCTGTAAGCGTTAACCTGGTTTTACTGGATAATAACTGCAATGTTGTAGAAAAAATTTATTTGAGAACACAAGGCAGACCGATTGAAGTACTTAGCGAAGGTTTGGAAAGGATTCATCAGTTAATGCCGGCCAATTCCGTTGTTGCAGGCGCAGGAGTAACTGGAAGCGGTCGTGAGCTGGCAGGCGCAATGATTAATGCGGATATAGTTAAAAATGAGATAACAGCTCATGGTATAGCTGTTTTGCAATATATTCCGGAAGCCCAAACTATTCTGGAAATCGGAGGCCAGGATTCCAAATTAATTTTGCTTCGTAATGGAGTAGTGTCTGATTTCTCAATGAATACAGTATGTGCGGCTGGTACCGGCTCTTTTTTGGACAGACAGGCCGCCAGACTAGGCATCCCGATACAGGATTTTGGTGCTATGGCTCTAAAGTCCAATGCCTCAGTAAGAATTGCCGGGCGATGTGCTGTATTTGCTGAATCAGACATGATACATAAGCAACAAATGGGATGCAGGCCGGAGGATATCATAAAGGGATTATGCGAGGCTTTGGTGCGCAATTATCTGAATAATGTAGGGAAAGGAAAAGAAATATTGCCGGTTGTGGTATTCCAGGGAGGGGTGGCGGCAAATCAAGGAATCAAACAGTCATTTGAGGAGGCATTGGGTCAGCAAGTTGTGGTGCCGGAACACTACGATGTCATGGGGGCTGTAGGTGCAGGCATTCTGGCAAGAAAAGAAGTTCAAAAAACTGGTTTAACCAAATTCTGCGGTTTTGATGCCACAAGTGTAGAATTTTCAGCTAAATCTTTTTCCTGCAATGATTGTGCCAATATGTGCGAAGTTGCTGAGCTTTCCAATAATGGAGAAATAACAGCCAGGTGGGGCGATCGCTGCGGAAAATGGTCTTCGTCTCTAAAGAAGAAGCCTGACATTTCATTTATGGCCTGATTCTTCAAGAATGTTATTGCCTATATCCAATACATTTATTTATAATAAAATTATCAACAACTACCTTGTACCAATATATCACAATAGAGCCTGAGTTCTTCATTTGGCCTTGAAAAATACATAAAAGTGTTTTAAGATAATAGTGGGAAGTTTCCTGAGATGTTCGACGTTTCTATTGTTTTAACCCACAGAACAAATACGGGACTCCGGGTTTGCTGTTGGATAACATGCCCCTGATAATGAGGGGACGTTAGAAGACAGCAATAGGTTTCCCACCTGCTGAGAGGCGGGTATTAAAATAGTAGAATGACGGCATCTTGGGAAACTACTGTTATTCAAATTAAACATTATAATATGGAATCAAAAAAATATTGACAAACTAAACTTTTTCCGTTATAATGTTTTTTGTCCTTATCGGATAATAAAAGTAAAAAGCAAATGATGCGGAATGGTGTAACGGTAGCACCTACGACTCTGACTCGTATTGTCTAGGTTCGAATCCTAGTTCCGCAGCCAAACAGGCCTCTCCATCGGGCGAGGCCGAATTTATCTATATATGCTCCCATGGTCAAGCGGTTAAGACACCGCCCTCTCACGGCGGTAACAGGGGTTCGAGTCCCCTTGGGAGCGCCAGAAATTCCCGCCATCTTTTCTGATGGTGGTTTTTTTATGCATATAAGGCAATTGTTTTATTTTAAACTGATATTTGCAGTTATAGATTAATCCCGGTTTCTATTTGACAAAGCATAGTGAGATGCTATAATAAAATGAGATGGAAGATAGTATATTTTTCTGTTAATGTTTACATAATAATCCTGTTACCTATTCCATCTTTCTATACTCTTTTTTATTTTATTATCTGTCACATATTATTACATAACTTGATCTAAAAATCAATTTATTAGCAAAGTCGCAGAGGAGGGCTCCTATGGAAAAAGTCAAAATTGGTATTATTGGATTCGGTAGTATGGGAAGCAGCCACGGAAGATACTTAAAAGCAGGCGAGATAAATAATGCAGAACTCACAGCTGTCTGCGATATAAACCCGGAACGCTTGCGTTTTGCAAAAGAGAATTTTGGCGAAGATATTCAGGTGTTTGATAATGCAGAGGCTTTCTTCGCTTCCAAAGCAATGGACGCAGTAATGATAGCAACACCTCATTATTTTCATCCTCCATTGGCTATTCAATCCCTAAACAACGGTTATCACACCCTTATTGAAAAACCTGCGGGGGTTTACACCAAACAAGTAAGGGAAATGAATGAGGTAGCCGAGAAATCCGACAAAGTATTTGGAATCATGTACAATCAACGAACCAATCCTCTGTACCAAAAGGTTCGTGACCTGGTACAGTCAGGAGAACTGGGCGAGATTAAGCGTACTATTTGGATTATTACCAATTGGTATCGATCGCAAAGTTACTATGATTCCGGCACCTGGAGAGCTACTTGGGCAGGGGAAGGCGGCGGAGTACTGCTTAATCAGGATCCTCATCAGTTAGATCTTTGGCAATGGATGTGCGGAATGCCGAAAAGAGTTCGGGCTTTCTGTTACTTTGGAAAATATCATGATATTGAAGTGGAAGATGATGTAACAGCTTATGTTGAGTATGAAAACGGTGCTACCGGTCTTTTTGTTACTTCTACAGGAGAAGCACCGGGAACCAATCGTTTTGAAGTTTCTGCAGATCGCGGCAAACTTGTTATTGAGGATGATAAACTGACTTTCTGGAGAAACAGGGTCTCCGAACGTCAATTTAATGCTGAGAACAAAGCAGGTTTTGGTCAGCCGGAATGCTGGAAATGTGAAATTCCAATCACCGGGGTTACAACTCAGCATAAGGGAATTACTCAGAATTGGGTCGACAGCATATTGAAAGGTACTCCTCTGCTGGCACCAGGCTTGGAAGGAATTAAAGGACTACAAATCTCCAATGCTATGCATTTATCTGCATGGCTTGATGATTGGGTAGAAATTCCGGTAGATGAAGACTTGTTCTATGAAAAACTGCAGGAAAAAATAAAGAGTTCTACTGTGAAAAAAACCGCAACAAACAGAGCCCTTGATACTGAAGGAACTTATTAGTCATTAGAAAGGAAAGAGGTGTAATCATGAATTATCCGAAAATAGCTGCCCAATTATATACAATCAGAGATTTCTGTAAAACCTCGCAGGATATAAGAGAAAGCTTGAAGAGGGTAAAACAAATCGGATATGATGCAGTGCAGGTATCCGGAATAGGTCCGATAGGACATGAGGAAATGAAAGAATTTGCTGAAGAGGCAGGGCTGGTTATTTGTGCCACTCATATTGGCTTTGATCGCATAAAAGACCAAATAGATGATGTAATTAAACAACATAAACTTTGGAACTGCAAATATGTCGGTGTGGGCGGCATGCCTATTGAGTACAGAGACAGCGGTGAAGGTTTTAAAGCATTTGCCAAAGAAGCTTCCAAATATGCTAGAATACTAAAAGATAATGGGTTGCAGTTTATTTATCATAACCACAGTTTTGAGTTTCAGAAATTTAACGGGGTAACCGGAATGGATATCTTGTTTGAGGAAAGCGATCCTGAAGTATTCCAATTTGAATTGGATACATACTGGGTACAACATGGAGGAGCCGACCCTGTTTATTGGATCGACAAAGTAGCCGGCCGCATGGATGTAGTTCATTTTAAGGACATGGTAATTCTTAATAATAAGCAAGAGCAGTTCTTTGCGGAAATAGGTGAAGGAAACCTCAATTGGAAAGGTATCACAGAAGCTTGTGCCAGAGCGAATGTTAAATGGGCGGCAGTTGAGCAAGATCGATGCAGACGGGATCCTTTTGAGAGCTTAGCAATAAGCAGAAAGAATCTGAAAGATATGGGTTTGTAATTCAAGCTAACGTAAATATTATAATAAATTGCAGCAGAGATATTATAATTAATAATTTCTCTGCTGCAATTTTTATTTAAAAAGAAGGATAATAGATTTTTATGTAGAACATAATAATCTAGAAATCGATTGCACAATCGATTGCATATTTTC
>JAAZHD010000019.1 GCA_012510895.1 Clostridiales bacterium | reverse complement strand
TTTCAGAGAGGCAGTAAATGAAGCAGGGTTCGGATATATAGACTGGAACAGCATAAATGGAGATGCAGAGTCCGTTGTTGCAAAGCCGGCAGATCAGCAGCTGGCCAGGCTGAAAGAGACTGTTAATGGACAAAGCGGTTTAATCGTGCTCATGCATGACGCTATAAATAAGGATGCTACAGTAGATGCCTTGCCGGAAATTATCAAATATCTGAGAAAAAAAGGCTATCGTTTTGAATTGATTCCGGGGGTTCGTTAGAATATAATGAGTTTAAAGAGCTTTATAAATAACTTTTGAGTTATTGAGCAGGCTTCAGACTAAGAATATGAATAGTCGAGGTGATAATCCTGTTCTTTTTAAGAAGAGTTGTCCAGTTGCTTTTGGATTGGATCCGAATGGTTTCAATTGCTGTTATACTGGCCATTTTGATCCAGCTTTTTATATTTCAGCCGGTTCGGGTGGAAGGCAATTCCATGACGCCTACTTTACAGGACAGCGATATTATTATAATTTCCAAGATTGGAAGGACCTTGAACCAACAGTTGAAGCATGACCAGATAATTGTTTTTGACCGTCGGATGGGCGCGGCACATACTTTGCTGGATGAAATAAAAGAACTGGGCATTTTTAATAGATTTGAAAATCGAAACCTGTTAATTAAACGGTTAATCGGTTTGCCGGGAGACATAATTTCCATCAAAGACGGACAGGTTTACCGTAACGGTGTGATATTGGACGAGCCTTATCTGACTGCAGGAAATGGACCAGGCATGAATGACACCTACCTGGTGCCTGAAGACCATATTTTTGTTCTGGGCGATAACCGCAACAATAGTCTTGACAGCAGGATAATCGGTTATATTCCGATCAAAAACATCAAAGGCACTATGGCGGTTGATATCAGCAGTCTGCTGAGAGAAACCAAACTGTCGGCGAACAACAAATGACTAATGAATTATATAAAATTTCATATACTCTGATAAACTAAGGAGGATCTTGTTTGTATTTATCCCGCAGGAACTATACTCACTTTCTTGTACAAGCTGCTGCTATCGCAGCTATTTATGTGGTATTAACCCTGGTTTTTGCTCCCCTAAGCTATGGAGAAAGCATGGTAGAAATTCGTATATCTGAAATGCTGACTATATTGCCATTTTACATACCGGCAGCTATTCCGGGGCTGTTTATAGGCGTTATAATTTCCAACTTATTCAGTCCGGTTGGTGCAATAGATGTGGTTGTTGGAAGTCTGGCCACACTTTTGGCTGCTTTCCTTACACGGCGGATGCCGAATAAGTGGCTGGCTCCTGTTCCGCCTATTTTAATAAATGGGCTGGTAATTGGAGGTATGCTCCATTATGTATATAAATTTCCCCTCCTGATGTCTATTCTTTCCATTACCGCAGGTCAGGTAATTTCCTGCTATATCCTTGGCGGGCTTTTGATATTGACACTGGAGAGGTTTAAAAATCATTTGTTTCCTGAAAGTGTTAAGTAAGGTTTTATAAGGACCCGGTAAAATCAGCAAGATAATATATAAGATAAATACATAATGGAAGGTGGTTTTTCATATGTTAAACTTTCAATTTCATACCCCCACAAAAATATTCTTTGGAAAGGACACTCACAAACAAGTGGGTGAAATAATTAAACAATATGGCTTTAAGAAGATTTTACTTCACTATGGCGGCGGCAGTATAAAAAAAATCGGGCTGTATGACCAGGTTGTAGATTCCCTGAATAACAGCGGTCTAGAGTTTGTTGAATTAGGCGGCGTTGAGCCAAATCCAAAGCTCAGCCTGGTCAGGAAAGGTGTACAGATATGCAAAGAGGAGAAAGTTGATATGGTGCTGGCGGCAGGCGGAGGAAGCGCCATAGATTCAGCCAAGGTTATAGCCGTGTCTGCTCTCTCTGAGCATGACCCCTGGGACTTTGTATCCAAAAAAGTTACTCCTACACAGGCATTGCCCGTAGGAACAATTTTAACCCTTGCGGCTTCCGGCAGTGAAATGAGCTCCTCAGCCGTTATTACAAATGAAGACGGCGAGCTGAAAAGAGGTTTTAACAGTGAATTCAACAGACCTCTGTTTTCCATCATGAATCCGGAACTGACCTATTCTGTCAACAAGTTTCAAACTGGCTGCGGTATAGTGGATATAATGATGCATACAATAGAAAGATATTTTACCAAAACAAAGAACGTAGATTTAGCTGACCAGTTGGCTGAAGGTCTTCTTAGATCCGTGATCCGTGCCGGTGAAATAGCCATAAATAATCCGGAAGATTATGAAGCCAGGGCAACTCTTATGTGGGCAGGCAGCTTGTCTCACAATGACCTGCTGGGAGCAGGCAGAGATTACTTTATGACCTGTCATCAGCTGGAGCATGAGATAAGCGGAATATATGATTTTGTTGCCCATGGGGCTGGTCTGGCCATTGTATTTCCTGCCTGGGCAAAATATATGTATAAACACAACCTTGAGAGATTCTGCCAATATGCAGTCAGAGTATGGAATATAGAGATGAACTTTGATAATCCTGAAGAGACTGCCATGAAAGGGATTGTGGCTACAGAGAACTACTTTAAATCCATTGGCATGCCTGTAAGACTTTCTGAACTTGGTATATCCGACGACAGATTTGAAGAAATGGCTGTAAAGTGCACACACTTCGGAAAGCGCACACTGCCCGATTATATAGAACTTGATAAAAAAGAGATAATTGAAATTTTTGAGTTGTGCAAATAAATCTATTGTTTCAAGCCGTGAATGTAAACACGGCTTTTTCTTTTTAGGCAGTGTTTTCAAAAGGCAATTGAGAGACTGTCCATATTTGTGTATAATAAAAGAATATAAAGTCTGAAAAATATAGAGAGTAAACTGCGCAGGGGGCTGGAGATAATGGGAATTCGCTATCTTATAGGTCGATCCGGAAGCGGCAAAACGCAGCAGGTGTATCAGGAAATCGGTGAGGCAGTAAAAAAAGGCGAAAACCGCTTAATCTTAATGGTGCCTGAACAGTTTACCCTTCAGGCAGAACGGGATTTAATCAGAAAGCAAAATCTTCCCGGTCTTCTGGATGCAGAGGTATTAAGCTTTACAAGGCTGGCCCACAAGATATTCAATGAGGTCGGAGGCCTTACCCGCACCCACATAAATGAACAGGGAAGGCATATGATTTTACGACGTTTGCTGGATAAGCTTAATGATCATTTAACTGTATACAAGTCGGTATCCAGACAAAGCGGTTTTATAGAAAAAACCAATCAACTCCTCTCAGACTTAAAAAAACATGATATTACACCGGATCAGCTGCGCCGTATGGCGGAAAAATTTCAGGCTTCACCCCTGCTTTCGGGCAAATTAATGGATACAGCTCTTATATATGAAGCTTTTCAGCAGTATCTTGAAGAACGATACATGGATTCCGAAGATGCCATAAATGCTTTGGTGGACAGGATAGAACAATATCAGGGATTAAATGGAGCCAGAATCTGGCTTGACGGTTTTGACTACTTTCCTCCTCAGTCCGTAAGGGTCCTGGAGAAGCTGGCACTGACCGCCCGTGAGCTGACCATTACTTTTACCATGGATACTCGTGGGAAAAGCAGGGATCAGGATGTTTTTAGAGTCCATGCCCTTTCACTTCAAAAAGTAAGAAGAATAGCAAAAGAATACAAGATTCATGAAGAGTTTGTTTATTTTCCTCAAGAAGGTCATGTCAACGAAACTAAGGAAAACGCTGCAGATTTACACAGGGTACCGGAACTGGCACATCTGGAAAGGCAGCTTTATCAATATCCATACCAGGAATATTCTGAAGAGGTTATACACATAGAAGGATTTGCTGCCGGCAACCCGGAATCGGAAATAGAGAGGCTGGCAGGGCGGATATTGTCTCTTTCACGAACCAGGGGCTGGCGTTACAGGGAAATGACCGTGGTATCCGGTGACCTTTCGGTTTATGGCAGCCTTATTAAACGCGTTTTCACCCAGTATGGAATACCTTTTTTTCTGGATGAAAAAAGACCGGTTATACAAAACCCGATTGTAGATCTGGTATTAAGCTGCCTGAGAGTAACGGGAAGGGGTTACCGGTATGAGGAAGTTTTTAAACTGTTGAAAACCGGCTTTTGCGGGCTGTCCAGAGATCAGACTGAGCTGTTGGAAAACTACTGCCTGGAGTACGGCATTAAGGGCAAGAAGTGGAAGCAACCCTTTCATCTGGGAGAGAAGGACTATCCCCTGGAAGTACTGAATGACTGCAGAAAACTGATAATGGATCCCTTAACTAAACTGGAGGAAGCCCTTAAAACAAGCAATAATATTCGGGAGATGGTCACTGCTCTTTATTTTTACCTGGAAGACATAAAGCTGCAGGAGCAGCTGGAGGAATGGATTGAAAAACTAAGGCAGGAAGGCCTTTGGGAGCAGATGAATGAAAACGCCCAAATCTGGAACATTGTTATGGAAACCTTTGATCAACTGGCAGAAATTTTGGGGGATCAGAAAGCCGGTATAGATGAATTCTGCCGTATTCTGGAGTCAGGATTTGCTTCTCTTAAGGCCGGCATTATTCCCACCACCCTGGATCAGGTGCTGATAGGGAGCATCCAGCGGTCAAAGAGTCAGGATGTAAAAGCATTGTTCGTAGTAGGCTGCAATGACGGTATTCTGCCGGCCGGTAACCAGGATGACAGGCTGCTGTCTGCCGAAGAGCGGGATTTGCTGCAAAGTGAAGGCCTGGATCTGGGAGGCTAGACTGAGCTTCTGGCTGCAGATGAGAAATTTGGTATTTATACTGCCTTCAGCAAGCCGTCAGATTTTTTGTGGATTAGTTATGCTCTTGCTGATTCAAAGGGAGAGACCCTTCGTCCTTCCATCTTGATAGACCGGTTAAAACGATTGTTTCCGCGGCTTAATTTCTCCAGTGATTTACTGGCAGATGAACAGGAACATCTGGAGATGGTTTCCACTCCAAAGGCCGCTTATAAATATATGACAGCCCATATGCGGAATGCTGCTGACGGAAAGGAAGACTCTTTACTCTGGTGGCTGGTTTACGACTGGTATAAAAGGCATCCTGATGAAGAGTGGGCTCATAGAATAGGCATGCTGACGGAGGGGCTTTTTCATCAGAATCAGGAACCCAGTCTCGGCAGAGAGAAGGCAGTAGCCCTGTATTCTTTGCCGGTAAAAGCCAGCGTTTCCAGGCTTGAGCAATATGTGAAGTGCCCCTTTGCCCACTTTGTACGATACGGCCTTAGACCCGCTGAAAGGAAGGAATATACTGTAGCGGCACCGGACCTGGGTGAGTTATTCCATCTTTCAATTGAGAAGTTTACAGCAAGAATTGCTGTACAGGGGCTTGATTGGCGTGAGCTTAAAGACCATGAATGCGAATCCATGCTGGATGATGTAATGGATGAGATTCTTCCCGAGTACAATCATGGTATTTTACAGAGCACTCACCGTTATCAATATCTTTCCAAAAGGCTTAAGCGGATTGGAAAACGAGCTGTCTGGCTGTTGACGGACCACATTCGGCGGAGCAAGTTTAACCCCGTCGGCCATGAGATCAGCTTTGGTCTGAAGGGCACCTATCCGCCTATTGAAATTGGACTGGCTGACGGAGAAAAGATGCTGCTGGAAGGCCGGATTGACAGATGTGATATCTATGAAAGGGAAAATGATTTATTCATAAATGTTATCGACTATAAATCAGGTGCTGAAAGCTTTGATTTGTCTGATGCCTGGTTTGGACTGAAGCTGCAGCTGCTGGTATATCTGGAAGCTATGTTGGAACAGGAACAGCGAAGGATCGACGGCAAGGCCAGGCCGGGGGGAATATTCTATTTTCGTATCGATGATCCCCTTATAAACACTAAGGAAAGCGTGGGGGAAGCCATTGAGAAGGAAATCCGCAAAAAGCTCAAGCTTAAGGGCCTGGTCCTGAAAGACGTAAATCTGATACGTTCCATGGACAATAAAATCAGCGGTTATTCGGAAGTGCTTCCCGTAGGTGTTTCTGACAAGAACGATTCCATCTATGCTAATTCCTCGGTTCTGGAGGAAGAGGATTTTATATGGCTTATTAAGCACATAAAAGAGTTTATCAGGGAGCTGGGTGCGGAGATGCTGAATGGAAATATTAATATATCTCCGACTAAAAAAGGTGACGAGACTGCTTGCAGGTATTGCCCTTATGACGGCATATGCCAGTTTGATCTGCAGCTGGAAAATAACAGATACCGCCTGATACCCAGTTTGAAAACCGAGGAAGTCATAGAGCGTATACGCCTGCGAAGGGAGGAAAACTGATGCCCAATTGGACGAAGGAGCAACAGGCAGCAATTGATGCCAGGGGCTGTAATCTATTGGTTGCCGCTGCCGCCGGTTCAGGAAAAACTGCAGTATTGGTGGAAAGGATTACTCAGCTTTTATTAAAGGACGGCGTGGACATAGACAGACTGCTGGTAGTAACATTTACCAATGCGGCAGCAGGGGAAATGCGGGAGAGAATTGGTGCTGCGCTTTTAAAGGCTATTGATGAAGATATTGGTGAAGACAGCGCTCATTTAAGGCGTCAGCTCAATTTGCTGCCCAAGGCTTCCATCAGCACTATCCACTCTTTCTGCATGCAGGTTATTCGAAAATATTTCCATGTCATCAACCTGGATCCCGGTTTTCGTATCGGGGATGAAACAGAATGCCATCTATTAAAGCTGGAAGTGATGGAAGAGGTTTTGGAATCGGAGTATGAAAAGGGAAATCCGAATTTCCTTGGACTGGTAGAAAGGTTCAGTGACAACAGGCAGGATGCAGCCCTGCAGGAGTTAGTTTTAAATTTACATAGTTTTACTCAAAGCAAACCATTTCCTCAAGCCTGGCTGGAGGATCAGGTTCAAAACTTTGCCCTGGAAATGGATAAGCTGGATGACAGTCCATGGGTTAAGACTCTTTTATCTTCCGTTATTATTGAAATTCAGGGGATAGTTGATTTACTAAGCGAAGCTTTAATCCTTTGTGAAAAACCCTTTGGCCCTGAGCCTTATCGGGAAAACATCCTGGATGACTTGCAGCAAATAAACGGGGTTTTAATGCCCGCCGCCAGGAAAGGTCTTTCTGCTCTGCAAACAGCTTGGGGACAGATAAACTTTTCCCGCCTGAAAACCTGCAGGAAAGATGCCGGTATTGATGAGGAATTAAAGAAAAAGGTCCGTGATTTGAGAGAACGGGCCAAAAAGGCATTGGCGGGGTTAGGCGGGGGAATTCTGAAAAGCGGTCTTGAACAAAACATAAAACAGTTAAATGAACTGTATCCATATATGCAGTATCTTTGTGTCCTGGTTAAATAATTTGATAAGCAGTATAAGAAGCAGAAACAGGATAAGGGCATAATCGATTATAATGATCAGGAGCACTATGC
>JAAZHD010000115.1 GCA_012510895.1 Clostridiales bacterium | reverse complement strand
ATATTTAAGTCTCCTGCAATATTGATAATAATCTGCCGGATCTGCTCAGGATCTGTGATCTTTTCCCGAATAATACGCTCTTTAATCTTCTGAACCAGAGATGCTGCTTCGTCCTTACCTATATCCTCTCCCAGCTCACCGGTTGTCACCATTTCTTCATTGGCAATTTTCTTAGCTTCTTCTGATAATTCTTCTCCGATGGCTTCTTCAAATGCCTTCATGATACCGGTAAGTGCGGCCGTTCCTGATACTGAAAAAGGCGCAGCTGCAATAACCCTGGCATCCTCAATTCCGGCAGTAACCATTGCATTGGCATACATTTCCTTGGTAACCCAATTAATATTGTGAGTTTCCACGGATATGCCCTCGCCTTCTTCCAGAATTTCAACATATGCAGATGATATGGCCCGCTTTCCTATTTTTTCATCTGATACCAGCCCTCCCAGGTAGTCCCTTTCTTCCTGGTTGGTCACCTCCAGCATAAGGGCCTCTCCTTCTTTTACTCCGAAAAGAGCCAGTATCTGGGCTCTTTGATCCTCGTTCAGATTTGCGCCCAGGCTGACAACCTTTTTCCCCTCAACACTGTCAGCCAGTGCCAGGTTGGAAAAACTGAAGGAAACAAGGAGTGCCAGCAATACTGCCAAGGTTCTTCTTAAAAATTTCTTTGTTATTCTATTATATGATTTTCTGTTTTCCACAGTCATACACTTCCTTTCAGAAATTTGACTTTATTCAGGACGCCTGATTAATACTGCTGCTTGTGCCGCTATTCCCTCCCCTCTGCCTGTAAAACCCAGTTTTTCCGTTGTGGTCGCTTTTATATTTACACATGTTTTATCTATGCCCAAACAGTTAGAAATATGTGCCTGCATCATAGGAATAAAGGGCATCATTTTAGGTTTTTCTGCAATTATAATAGCATCAATATTCACAATATTCCAGTTTTCATATTTAAGCATCTGATTAACTTTTTCGAGTAAGATAAGGCTGGAAATATTCCGGTATGATTCGTCATTATCCGGAAAACAGCGGCCTATATCGCCCATGCCTGCCGCTCCCAGCAAGGCATCCATAATTGCATGAAGCAGAACATCTGCATCCGAGTGCCCGAGCAAACCTTTTTCCCAGGGGATTTCAACACCGCCAATGATTAGAGGCCGGTTTTCCGTTAATTTGTGTACATCGAAGCCTATGCCTATTCTCATAAATTTTTCCCCCTGCCCAATAAAATTTGTTCTGCAAAAAGCATATCTTCCTGTGTGGTAATTTTAATATTATCATAGCCGCCTTCAAATAATATTACCCGATGTCCCAATCTCTCAACCAAAGAACTGTCATCTGTGCCGAGAAATGCTTCCTGCTCAGCTTTTATGTGTGCTTCTTTTAAAAGATCGAATCGAAATGCCTGCGGCGTCTGAACGCTCCACAGCCTGCTGCGGTCCAGGGTGGCTGCCGCAAAGCCGTTTTGATCAATTTCCTTTATGGTATCCTTGGAAGGCATGCCTGATACTGAAGCACCATACTGACGAGCCAGTTTAACTGACTTTTCTATTACAGATGCCGTAACCAGAGGCCGGACACCATCATGAACCACCACAATCTCACAGTGTTCAATCATTTTAAGGGCATTGAATACAGAATCCTGCCTTTCATTTCCCCCTCTTGTTACAAAAAGCGGTTTTTCTATAACTCCGTGCTTCCCAAGGTTTCTATAAAAGGTCTCTTCACTGTCAGCGGAAATAACCACCGCATCTATGGACGGCGCTGCATCAAAAGCGGATAAGGTATGAGACAGTATCGGTTTCCCGGCCAAAATTGCATATTGTTTTGGAACCGGGCTCTTCATTCTCCTGCCTTTTCCTGCAGCCACAATTACTGCAATTACCGGATAATTCATAACTACCCCCAATAAGAAAAGGCTGGATTGTAACCCAACCTTTAAGCATGATCCATGTTTCTATTATATTTCAAATTTTCCTGAAATCAAGTATATATTGGCGGATACAAGTCAGGAAACAATGCGCTCTATGGATTTGGGCTTGGCAAAAATCATACGCCCGGCTGCTGTCTGAAGCACGCTGGTTACTATAACATCAATGGTATCACCGACATGCTTCTTGCCGCCGTCTACCACAATCATGGTACCGTCATCAAGGTATGCTATGCCTTGTCCCATTTCCTTGCCTTCTTTAATTACCTGTACAACCAGTTCTTCACCGGGCAGCACCACCGGTTTGACCGCATTTGCCAGCTCATTGATATTCAATACTGAAACTCCCTGAAATTCTGCTACCTTGTTAAGATTATAATCATTAGTTATTACCTTGGCGCCAAGGAGCTGACCAAGCTTTAAAAGTTTAATATCCACCTCTGCAATATCTTCAAAGTCTTTCTCGAAGGTTTTAACCTCTATATCCAAGTCTTTTTGAATGCGATTGAGAATATCGAGACCGCGGCGGCCCCTGTTCCGCTTGAGAGTATCGGAAGAATCAGCTATATGCCGCAGCTCCCGCAGAACAAAGGACGGAATTATTAAAGGACCTTCTATAAAGCCGGTCTGACATATATCGAATATCCGGCCGTCTATAATTACACTGGTGTCAAGCACCTTCGGCACTGAAGCCGGAGCCTGGTCTTCCTTGTAAGCCTTCTCCCTGCCAAAACGTCGGAAAAGAGAAAAGGAGGCAAGTTCTTCACGCCGTTTGACAGCAGTGCTGACACCTATATATCCAAAAAAAACATATAAGCCTATTGTCAAAATAATGGAGACCCAGGGCAGTTCAAGACGACTGATGGGATAGGAGATAAGATAAGCTATTAAAAGACCTATAATGAAACCGATCGAACCTGCTACAATATCGGATATCGGCATTTCTCCAAGCCTGGTTTCTACCCACTCCAAAAGGGAATAAGCATGTTTAATTATGCCGGAAGACATTAAAAAAATAATAGTTCCAAATATTAGTGCGAATAAAATGTATAAAACTATATCCTGATATCGGGGAATCAAATTGATGCCAAAATGATTTAAAGCCATATTAACATAGAATGCAACACCAAAACCGATAAAGATGCCTGCGAGAGCCAACAGAAAACGAAAAAACTTACGCACTGTATCACCTCCTGAAATTTGTTAATATTATTAACATTATACCAGAATTTTATAAGGGATAAATAGGAAAAGAAAAATTAACAGCGTCATTCTGACGCCGTTTCTTTTTTTGCCGCTTCGCATAAAGTAATTTTTTCTATCATTGATGTTACTTCTTCTACGCAAATGGATGTGGATAAACATATTTCACTGATTAATATCTGTTTAGCATTATTCAGCATTTTTTTCTCAGCGGAAGACAGACCTCTGTCATGTTCACGTATCATCAAATCCCTAACGACATTGGCCACCTCATATATATCTCCGGTTTTTATTTTTTCCAGATTGAGGCGATAACGCTTGTTCCAGTTTTCAGGCAGTGTTTCCCCTGGATGGCTCAGAATATTAACAACTTTATCGATATCAGCATCAGATATGACTTCACGCAAACCAAGTTCTTCTACGTTCTGAGTCGGAACCATTACCTTCATTCCGCCCATAGGAAAGCTGAGTATATAATACTGGCGCTTTTCACCCAAAATTTCTTTTACTTCTATTCCTTCTATAATGCCGGCACCGTGCATGGGGTATACCACCTTGTCTCCTATATGGTACATTCATACTGGCCTCCTTCCTTAGAATATTATATATTATATCACAAAAGCTCAGCTGAGTCAAAAAATACTATCCTAACATAATCCAAACTTATTTGTCAATGGTAAAATAAAAAAATAATTTTTATTCTTATTTCTGCAGTAATCTAAGCCTCTACCTGCCTTGACAAAGACTATGGATGCTATATAATGAAATTAAACAATGGGCATAGCAGAGGTGAGTCATATGAAAAATATCAGTTTAAATAAGGAAATGTCATTGGAAGAATATCAAAATAAAGTGAAAGAGCAGTTACTCCGGCATCGCAGCATACTGGATATTATAACCAAAAACCAGGAAGCGGCAGCCAGGGTCAACCGTGCTGTGGCAAAGGCAGTTACAAGCTGCGGCTGCATTGAAATTCATGCTTTGAAACAGGAAATTCCCGAAGACGTATCGCTGGAGGAACTGGCAGATTATATGAGCAGCCACCTGTACGGCAGTCTGTGTCCCCATTGTGCTTCCATCATAAAAGACGAACTCGGCAATCAGCTGTTTTACATTGCCGGTCTTGCGAATGTACTTGATATAAATCTTAATGATGTTATGGAGCAGGAAATTAACAGAATGTCCACTTTAGGAAAATACAATCTGCGATAACAACACTTAAAGAAACTTTTAAAAATATAAGCATGACTATGAAATCTTTCATGGTCATGCTTTTTGCTTCAATGAATCATTTTAAAGCTTTTTCTTATTTCTTTTTCCCCATGCCTAAAGCCTGCAGTGCTTCAATCAAGGTACGCACTCCTGTTACCTCAAGGCTTGGATCCACTTTGGCCTTGAGTGCACTGTATGGAATGACTGCCCGGCTGAAACCCATCTTTACGGCTTCCCGAAGGCGGTGTTCAACCTGAGAAACCCCCCGGACTTCGCCTGCCAGGCCTACTTCTCCTATTACCGCTGTATAAGGGTCTACGGGAGAATCCAAATAACTGGAGGCCAGTGCTGCCGCCAGCCCCAAGTCTACTGCAGGTTCAGCGACCTTTATGCCCCCTGTGGCTTTTACAAAGGCATCACAGCCGCTAAGGGGCAGCCCTACCCGCTTTTCCAGCACGGCTAATAAAAGCTGGAGCCGGTTATAATCAATTCCGTCTGCAGTGCGCCGGGCATTCTGATAATTGGCGGTGCTGATTAAGGCCTGAATTTCGACCAAAACAGGCCGTGTGCCTTCCATAACAGGCACCACTACACTGCCGCTGGCACCGGCCGGCCTTTCTGACAAAAACAATTCTGAGGCATTTGGAATGTCCCTAAGCCCGCTGTCTCCTATCTCATAAACTCCTATTTCCAAAGCCCCGAATCGGTTTTTCACTGCCTGCAGAATTCGATACTGAGTATGCCTTTCACCCTCAAAGTATAAAACCGTGTCCACCATATGTTCAAGAACCCTGGGACCGGCAATGGCGCCTTCCTTGGTAACATGACCTGCTATGAATATAGCAGTGCCTGTATTCTTTGCCATTCTTAAAAGTTGGGCCGCACATTCCCTCACCTGCACCACGCTGCCCGGAGCAGAAGGGATTTCCGGCAGGTAGACAGTTTGAATTGAATCAACAATCAGTATCTGAGGCTTTATTTTATTTATATACTCCTCAATCAGCTGCATGTCGGCTTCTGCCACCACCATGAAATCCCGGGCCAGGGCATTTAAGCGCTCTGCGCGAATCCGCACCTGCTGCGGGCTCTCCTCAGCACTGACATAGAGCACAGGCCCTTTTGTTTCAGCTACCCTTGCGGCTAATTGAGTAAGCAGTGTGCTTTTGCCTATTCCCGGATCTCCCCCGACCAGCACGAATGATCCGGGTACAATGCCGCCGCCCAGCACTCGATCCAGTTCCACGGAACCGCTTTGGTACCTGGGTGTTTCAGTAAAACTCACCTTGCCTACGGAAACAGGCATAGAAGAGGTACCGGCAGAAACACCGATACCTCGCTGGCTGGTTTCTTCAGGGATGATCTCTTCCACAATGGTATTCCACTCACCACAGCTGTTGCAATAGCCTGCCCATTTAATCGAGCGGGTACCGCAGGATTGGCACACCCAGACGATATTTTTCTTCTTTTTAGCCATAACTTCTCCTTTGTCTGCTCACAGACGGGTTATATTTACACAGCAGCTGCTTTGCTGAATGTCAGTTTCCCATCCTTGAAATCCACTTTTACCTTATCTCCAATCTGGATTCGTCCGGCCAGAATCTCCTCAGACAAGCTGTCCTCTATCTTGCGCTGGATAACCCTGCGCAGGGGTCTGGCCCCGTATTCAGGATCAAATCCTTCCTTTGCCATAAAGTCGAGGGCTTCGTCTGTAACCTCCAGGTAAATATCCTGCTTTGCCAAGCGTTTGGATACATTATCAATCATGAGACGTACAATCTTTTTCAGGTCTTCATCACCCAATTTATGGAAAACAATAATTTCATCGATACGGTTCAGGAATTCAGGCCTGAAGGTTTTCTTCAGCTCTTCCATAATGT
>JAAZHD010000114.1 GCA_012510895.1 Clostridiales bacterium | reverse complement strand
TTTCCACTACCTGCAAGAGTCTATCGTTGGGTATGGTAATTAACGTGTCTACCTTATCCTTCAACAGCTTAATTCCTGCTTCGGCATTGGCGGCCCGTCTGCGGCCTTCAAAAAGGAAGGGTTTGGTAACCACACCTACGGTCAGAATTCCCATGTCTTTCGCTATTTCAGCTACGATAGGAGCTGCGCCTGTGCCTGTACCCCCGCCCATGCCTGCTGTAATAAAGACCATATCGGAACCTTTAAGCACCTGGGCGATTTCCTCCCGGCTTTCTTCCGCAGCCTTCTGGCCAATTTCCGGATCTGCTCCTGCACCAAGACCTTTGGTAAGCTTTTCACCAATCTGGATTTTCTGGTTGGCCTGGGAAAGATACAGGGCCTGTTTATCGGTGTTGATGGCGATAAACTCCACGCCTTTCAGCTCCTGCTGTATCATTCGATTGACAGCGTTGTTACCTCCTCCGCCGATCCCTATAACTTTTATCTGTGCAAATTGATCCATGTCTATATCAAATTCCAACACACCATACCCTCCTCTTATGTACTCTTAAAGTATATATTGAATTTTTCAAATAGAGCCTTAATTACTTCTGAAAAAGTGATTTTACCTGCCAACCTTGTTTTCAAACCTTCCATTCCCACGGCATAGACTTCTGAATATGTGGGAGCCGACAATCCTATGACATCGGGAACTCCAAGCTGAACCGGGATATTAAGCTTCCTGGAACCCAGTTCCCTGATCCCGCGGAACATCCCCAGGCCTCCTCCGGTAAGCAGCGCTTTTTTACAGATTCCCATTAATTTTTCTTCTTCAAGGCGCTCTGCAATCAATTCCCAGATTTCCTCCACCCGGGCTTCTACAATGCCCTGCAGAAAATCCATGGGTACATTCATTACCTGATTTCCGTCCCGAACCGGGACTTTCATCTCAGCCGACTCGGGATCATCAGCAATGGCCAGGCCCAAAACGCAGTATCGCTTTAGTCTTTCCGCTTCCTCAAAGGAGATATTAAGTCCGGATACAACATCCCTGGTGATGGTGTTCCCGCCTAAAGGAAGCCAGTCGAAGTATATGGGCATGCCTTTATGAAAAACTGCAATATCAGTGGATTCGCCTCCTGAATCCACCCAAAGAACGCCTTCTTCTTTTTCAGCCCCCGTAAGAAAAGCCTCAGCTATTGCAAGGGGCACGGGTATCCACTTTCTAACGCCTATATCAAGCGAGCGCAGCATTCTGGTAAGGTTTTGGGCAAAATCCGTATCAATGCAGATAAGGGAAGCCTCAAGACCCAGTTTCTCACAGTCTGTTCCAAGGGGGTTTCCCATGGGCTGCCCGTCTGCCAGAAAACTGCCGTGTATAGCTTTTAAGACCTTCCAGGGATCAGGCAGGGAATATGTACTGACTTCTTTTTGCAGCTCGATTATATCCTGCTTTGAAACAGGACCGCCCGGAACTATTTCCTTTTTATTCCTGACAAGACCGCAAAACTCATTGGGGAGGCCTAGAACGCAATTGCTGATTTTAACTTCGGCCATCTTCTGAGCCTGTTCCAGAGCAGATTCCAGGGCTTTAAAAAGCACTGCATCGGACGGCCGGCCTTTTCCTGTCTCATCACCATAGGCTGTCTGACCGAGACCTAAAAGCTCCATATTATTTCTTCGGCCTTTTTGACATATAAGTACAGTCATTTTTGTAGTGCCGGCCTCAATTGCTGTGATAATGTCGCTCAAAATGGATGAACCTCACTTTACATCTCTAATTTATGGTTATATTATCACAGATTTCGGAAGAATTAAATGGTTATTTCCCAGAAGTATCTTCCAAATATGATTTTTTTCTCAAATATCCCAAAATATGGCGCCTGATCAGGGCAAAGTTGTCAAAGAGCCTGTATCCGAATACAAAGATGGCACCAAGATAAATGGGAACGTCCAACCGGTCGCCGATATAGGCAAGGCCGGCGGCCAGAATGGAATTTCCGAAGAAACCGGATATAAACACATCGGCTTCAAAATTCTTCTCCAGCGAAGAGCGGATGCCTCCGAACACTGAATCCAGAGCTGCCAGCACGGCTATTGATATATAGGAGGAATAGGCAGTTGGAATATTAAAGGGAAGGATCATTCCTAAAATAATGCCGATCAGTATTCCTATAAGTGAAATCCACATCTTATTCATCCTCCTCCCTTACCCTTGCATAGGTGTATTCCGTTTCACCCAGGTACCTTGGAATCTCAAGCCTGTCCATCTTCTGAATTTTAATCTCCAGCCCCCAGGCAGCCAAATCGTGATAGATGCTGCCCTCTTCCTGAAAGCTCTCATAAAGGCGGTCAGGATCGCCGATGGCATGAATGATGAAAGGGGGGGCAAAACGCTCGTATTTACCCACGTGAATGGTGGGACCGCCGCAGGAAATGCGGGAATTGGGCATTATTCTGGTGCCGTTGACGGCAATTGCTTCTGCCCCTGCGCCCCGCAGTTCATTTATGATATGGAGCATATCGCTGTCGTGAACTATAAAGTAACTGATTAAGGAGGGGTTGTTGGACAAGAAGGAATCCCGCTGGCGGTCGTTCAGGATGATTTCCACACCGGGGCCTTCAACGGCGAGGAGCCCGGCAAGGAGCCTTTTTTCCTGAACCTCGCTTTGAAGCTCCTGAAGCTTAATATTGGCCTCTATGGCCTGATCCTCATACATTGTCAGTTCAGTTATCTTCCGGTTGATATACTGTTCCAGCTCTTTCCTTTTCTGCTCAAGTTCGTTTTTTTCCTTAAGGAGCTTTTCAATATTTTTCAGGGAACTGACGCCTTCTATTTCGGTTTCAATTTTTGGCTTATTCAGTGCCTGTACCAGGAAAAAGCCTAAGAGAACAGAAACAAAAACAATCATCCAGGTGGTTTTTTGACTAGACTTTTTCATTTATACAAATGTTTCCTCTCCTCGGTATTCATCCGGCCTACTGCAGAGGCTTTGCATATTCAAAATCAAGGGTTCTGTTATACTTGGGAATAAGAATTTTTTCTTCCCGCCTTATGGTAATCTCCAGTTCCTCTCCCAGGGTGTCGGCAACCCCGCCTAAAAGCCTTAAGGAGGCCTCAAGAGTATCGGGGTTTCCAATGGCCTTTATTTCAAAAGGCACGGAATGCCTGTTGGTATTTATTACTATATAGTCGCCTGCATTTCGAATTTCCGTGGTAGATACTATACGCTCATCATTGATGGCCAGTGCTTCTGCGCCGGCTGCGTTAAGCTCGTTAACCAGCATCAGCAGGTCCTCGTGGTAGACATTCCGGACAATGCCGTAACCGTCCCATTCATGGTAGGGTATTAAATTAACTGTAACGATAACGCCCGGCCCCTCAAGTTCGGTAAGGCCGGCAAGGGTTCTGGAGCGCTCCAGCTCACGGTTCATAGTCTCGCTTATTTTACCCTCATCCCGGGCTGCATCTTCATACTCGGCAATCTGTTTTTCAAGTTCACGGATCAGATTCTGCTGACCGGCAATATCCTGATTCAGCTTCTGTATCTGGCTGGTCAGCTCCTGCGCCCTCTGCATGGATACGCTGCCGCCTACGTTCTGGACATTTTTAAATTGCGCCGCCAGCATCAATCCTAGTATTATGCTGACTA
>JAAZHD010000002.1 GCA_012510895.1 Clostridiales bacterium | reverse complement strand
ATGTGTTTCCGCGAACAATCACGCACATAAAAATACAGGGCTTTCCGGCATCCCAGCCGCCAAAAAGCACATTTTCGGCAGATGGCAAATCACCTGAAAGCCCTGTATTCAGGCCGTTTTTCAGGCGCTTATTTGTTTTTTACATTTGTCATCAATGTCACGCACTCAACGTGCGTGGAGAGTATAAAAGGAATATATTTACTTTTTGGGCAGGTAAATACAGAACTATTAGCGTAATCACAGTGCATTGAGTTGACAAAATAATGCAAGATTTTATGATGGTAGGGACATACAACAATGAGCTGCATTTACAATGTCATAAGGAACTTTATCCGAGTTAATTGTTTCTGATAATCAATGTTTTTTAATGAATTATCAATAATATCGTTAGCATTAAAGAACAATTCATTATTGTATTTAATTCTACCATAATAATCTCCACCAATTTTTTCAATATAAAATTCTGTTGGAATATAAATTTTATCCTCTGTTCCTGAGTATATATCGTCAATACTTTTATCAAGGAGTTCTTTGTTAAGTGTAGATATTTCGTCATTAAGCTGGGGATCAAAAGAATATCGTATAAATCCTTTGCGTATCATCTCTAACAAATTTTCATTTCCCTTTATAAAAAGATTTTTTATGTAATCAGATCCTTCTATAAAATTTATGCCTTTAAAAATGATTAGCAAGTTCCTTAGTACAAAAGCATTGCTAAAGAAGTCAGTGTCAAACATTTTAAGTGATTCTTTTAATGAATGTTTATCTTTTCTTACACTTCCATATTCTGTGGGGGTTATTCTACCATCTGTAGGAGTGTTTATAGGACGAAGCAATTTTAATTCTTTAAGAGTTTCAAACGATTTATCTAAATTCCCCATAAGAATATATAAAAAAGCTTTAATATTCAAAATAACTTCCCTTAGTTTGAGGCCATCCCTATCCTTATTGCAAAATCTCGTTAGTATTTCATCCGCAATATAGCAAGATTCATTGATTAAACCACTATACATAATATCATATTTTTTAGTGGCAATATATGAATATAAAAATTTAAGTAGATTGAGGTATTTCTCTTTATTTCGTTTGTCATTTTCCATTTGTTCTCTATAGTAATTATATTTATCAATGTCAAAATCCTCATTTGTTTTAAAATCCTTAATGTTATCTATAGACATACTGCTATTATCCTGGGAATCCAAATACTTTTTGATTAAATCGGATAAGATATTTCCATCTATAAGCTCAATATTTTTGTTTTCTGCAAACTCTATGGCTTTTTCACTAAAATACGAATTGGTTATTACAATACCCTTATTAGCATTTTGACTTAATACAACACCGTATAAATCCCTTATTACAGGTTCCCCAACTACTCCAGACCACCTTTTACATTGAATCAAATACTTACCCTTAAATATAGGCTCTTTTGAATAGGCAATAATATCAACGCCACCATCTGCAGATAATAACGTTTGTTCAACTATAAAACCCATATTTCGTAATAGTCTCCCCACTAATTCTTCAAACTCAAATCCAGTTATTTTATCTATATCTGCCATTCTTACCACCCCACATAGCCTTGTTTATTCTCCATTAATAAGTTTCCATCTAGCCCATAATTGTTTTTACACTACTAGCTCGATACATCCATATTCAAGGAATTTACATTCTTTAATATAGTATATATTTTACCAAGTACATATTTTACCATAATCAACCTCTCATTTGTAGTAAAGCATATAATAATAAATAAACCGCCGACTAAGATGTACGTAGCACCTCAATCGGCGGTTGTATTCCATAAAAGTATAATCTATCTGAACTTATTTATCAGAAAGGCTTTCCTATCATTCTAATACTTTTTGATATTCTTCAATAAAACCCTACACGTCCCACTCCACCCTAGCCCCACTTTTCAATTCAAAAACAAAATGCGTTGGTGAGACAACTTCTATCTTCTCAACCAACGCATTGAATATTCCTTCATCAAACTCTTCAAGGGCTTTCTGCCTGCCCTTTATAACCTCAATAATCTCATCTACTCTTCCCTTCAGGCTCTCCTTCAATATACTGTCCTTATCAACCTCTGCCCTCTTTTCTCTCAATTTCTCCAGTTCATCTGAAATCCTCTTGTACTCTTCCCTGTAGACCTCATCGTCCATACCGTTATTGGTCTGAAACCGTATCAATCTTTTCAATTCAGTTTTCAGTTCTTCAATCTTATTTTCCAGTGCTTCAATTTCTCTATCACTCGGCTTATGAAGAAGCACCTTCT
>JAAZHD010000113.1 GCA_012510895.1 Clostridiales bacterium | reverse complement strand
TTTGTGCCCATTGACTCAACCGGTATTCTTTTGCCATCTTTCGTGTGTCCATGCTATCACTCCACTCTGATTGAAAAACTTTACAAACTTTTTCAAGTTTTTCAACTTGTTTGTTGTGATTGTACTACAATATACTTATACATTCCATGTACCGGTCTATTTGACGCTTACCTCAATCCTAAAAGGCGGCTGTATACAAATGATACAACCGCCATTTTTTATGGTCTAAATACGCACTTGACTAAACCAATTTTAGTTGGGTATTTAGCGATTTTATTCTATTATTAGCTAGATTAATATATTCTTCATTTATCTCATATCCAACATAGAACCTTTCTGATTTCAAAGCAGCTACAGCTGTTGTCCCACTACCCATAAAAGGATCTAAAACAATGTCATTTGTAAATGAATATAATTGAATTAATCTATATGGTAATTCTTCTGGAAAAGGTGCAGGATGACCAATTTTACGTGCACTTTCAGCATTCATTGTCCAGATAGATTTAGTCCATTCTATGAACTGCTCTTTTGAAATCGTATTTCTTTTAGTTTTAAATTCCTCATGTTTTCGTTCCCTTTTATAATCTCCTTTAGAGAAAATCAAAATATACTCATGAATATCTCTCAAGATCGGATTTGAAGCACTTTTCCAACTACCCCATGCTGTAGAAGGACTAGCGCTAGCTGCTTTATTCCAAATTATTTCACCCCGCATATTAAACCCAATTTCGATCATCATTCTTGATATATAATCAGAAAGCGGGATATATGGTTTTCTACCTAAATTTGCTACATTAATACAAGCACGCCCACCATTTACCAGTACTCGGAATGTTTCAGAAAAAGCCTTTTTTAATAAATCTAAATATTCATCTAATGATAAGTCATTGTCGTATTCTTTTGATACATTATATGGAGGGGAAGTAATCATTAAGTGCAATGAATTATCCGGAATTTCTTTCATGCTTTCACATGAGCTATGAATGATAGTATTCAATAGTTCTTTAGGAAATTCGTTTGAAGATTTAGAAATTATGGTGTTATTATTCATCTCCTTATAAAGTTTTGAATTATAAAACTTCGATGAATCATGATTTATTCTACCACTTGTTCCAAATGAACTAGTTTTAGTACCTTCTCTATTAAATTGCTTCATTATTTATCACCCTCTGTTTGCAAAAGATGTAAAAATTTCTCAGCTTTTTCTTCATCTGAATTCTGTTGGCTTGCAATCCTAATAAATTCACCAAGTTTTCTTTTTGAAATCATTGATGAAAAATAATTCATCTCATGTCTTAATAGCTCACCTATTAACTCTCTGAGCAAATTAATATCTTCTATTGTTCTGAAACCGAGTTTAGGTGTCTGCTGAATATGAGCTGAATCTATTGGATGTGGATTTAGCGACCAGAACCCTTGAACCACACCAGCTGTTTTTAAGTAATCTACTTTATGAAAATAACTATCAGTTATTGGACTATTCCCCAAAATAACTATTGGAATTCTTGTTGATTTAATCCCGGAAACTCT
>JAAZHD010000112.1 GCA_012510895.1 Clostridiales bacterium | reverse complement strand
TGTTGATTTTGTATTTATTCATAAATCCGCCAGCTTTATAGGAAACATAAAAAGATCTTTGGGAATAATATAGGCAGTGGCTCCGACTTTTAAAGTTGGATATAATTCTTTTAGACATGCATCTACATATAACGGAGTTTGATTGCCAAATACAGTATTCTCATCCACCTTTAAAATATCAGATAAGCCGTCAATATAATCAATTACAGATCGATGACAGGCCACCACACCCTTAGGCGTACCTGTAGAACCGGATGTAAAAACTATATATAGCGGATCGATATCTAACTGTTTGTTTCTAATCTGCATCAAGCTTCTTGTATCTTCTTTTGTTTTTATAATATCTTCATATAAATATACTTTTCCAGTATATTCATAGGATTTTAATGCCTGTCTGGTATTCTCATCGCAGATTACAGCAGATGGGTTTAAGCTCTTAAATATTAACTCTATGCGTATCCTGGGCATTTCTTCGTCTATAGGCACATAACAGCATCCACTGTAGACCACGCCATAATATGCAACAATGGTTTCGGGTCTTCTGCTCATAAAAACTACTATCGGTTCTTTTGTATGACATTGCTGAATCAAAAAAGTTCCTATAGCTCTGGAATAAGAATAGACTTCTTTAATAGTTAATTGACATGTGCCATCTGCATAAGCTACTTTTTCAGGGAACTTAACCACTATATTTTCTAAATACTCAAGTACGTTTCTCTGCATCTCATACTCAAACCTTCCTTATCATTTTGGTTTTATATTCTATAACAAATCCAAATATTTCTTTTTTATATTGGCTCCGGATTTAAGAATCGAAGCTTTCGCCAGCACTTCCATAACATCAAGATAACCCTTGCCAAGATCGAACTCACTTTTTATCAATGAAAGTTCTGTGCACCCTAATATCAAAATTTCAGCGCCATTCTTTTTCATTTGTTTGGCAGCATCCAAAAATTTATCAAAATTTATAGAATGGTTTGCCTTAATACCTTCATATATTAAATCCATTACATAAGTTTGATGTAAACTATCAGGCAGTATTGTTGATATGCCTCCTAATTCTAACTCACTCTGGAATATCCGGCTTACTATTGTTCCTTCAGTTGCTAAAAGCCCTGCCCTTTTTACACCATTTTTCTCTAAAACTTGCCTTGTTTCTTTTATAGCATGGATTATAGGAGCCGAAATCCCCCTGGATAATGAATCATAAAAATAATGGGCAGTTATACAGGGTATTGCAATATGCTCTGCTCCTAAATCTACAAGCCTTCTGCCTGTTTCCAGCATGGGAGGCAATGGACTTTCTTTTGTTTTTCCTAAAATATAGGCGGTTCTGTCTGGTATTGATGGCTTGCTATAAACTATAACTTCCAAATGTTCCTGATCCTTTTCAGCCTCTGTCATAATAGTTATTAATTTATAAAAATATGCTGATGCCAGCGGCCCAAGACCGCCTATTACGCCTAATACCTTTGTCATTATTTTCAGCCTCATTCCTTTGGAGTCGCAGGGTATTTGGATCTATCAAAAACATAATAGTTACGTCCAAAGCGTTTTGTTAATTCCTCCGTCCTCTCATCAGTCATCATAAATGTTTCAACCGGGACAGCATGGGGAGTTGCATCAAAATGATACCAACCGTCTCCGCAATTAATCAGGTTCCAATAGTGTTCTGTTTTGCCCCCAACACGAGTAACCATCATATTATCAATACCTGCCCTGGTCAGCAGTACTTCTGACAGAGAATAATACGTAAAGCAATCTCCTGCTCTATATTTCATTGCTCGGTATGCTTCTTTGATAACATCTCCTTTTTCAGAGCTGCCTGTATAGGCAACATTGTTTAACACATACTTATATATCTCATAAGCTATCTCTCTCTTGGACATTTTCGGTTTTATTATACGTTCGAGAATATCATCAGCCATAGCATAAACAGCCTCTTTAGTAGGTTCAAACTTCTTAACTGTCACAGTAGCTTTCTTTATGGCTTTGTTACCAGCTTTGTCCACTGCAGAATAAACCACCTCATAGGTCCCGGGCTTATTTGGTCTTACAGCGCTGGAATCCACATCAAATTTCACCGGGCCATCTTTTGCATCCTCAGCAATAACATTCTTTCTGTAAGGTATGGTTTGTCCTTGATATATAATAATATCTCTAACCCCGCTGAAAACCGGAGGATCGTTATCGTGTTTAACAGTTAATTTTGCATCATATTGAGACTTATTTCCATAAGAATCCTCTAACACAATAGTCACGTCTGAAGTACCTATTTTTTTATAGTTAGGGCTTCTTAGAAAATAACAGGTCACCTCGGACACATCGATAATATTAGATACAAAACTCTCTGCTTCAGGAATCTGGTCTAAATATATCTCTTGATCCGTTACAGTTGCAACCGGTGGAGTAGTATCTATTACTTTGACGACAGATGATACTATTTTGTTCCCAATTTTCAATTCTACTGTATGCTCAATCGGTTTACTAACATCCAGCAGATTTATATTAGTTACAAAAGAAGCCGGCCAATCACCATGATCTGCAAAATCTTTGATTGTTAAATTTAGCGGCTCACCAGCTTCTACCTCCACTGAGTTTTTCACTTCCAAAACTGTAAGCTGTGCTTCCAGAATTGTTTTATTTTCGCTTGTATCCGTCATTTCTATCTCTACATTATGCTTGCCTTTTCTTTTTGTATTTGGCTTGCGAACAAATTTAACTGTAACCTCTGTGGAATCCTGTATGTCTTTGACAAACATTTCAGGTTCTATATCCTCACCTTTTAATACCAAAACATCTATTGGTGTCCCTTTAGGCGGCTCTGTATCCAAAATAATCAGTTGACTTGTATATACCTTGTTACCTACCTGGATCTCCAATTCATGGGTAGCGGGCTGGTTCAGATCAATAAGATTAACATCTGTTATAAAACGCCCTTCTGTATTTTTGTTTCGTAAAAAGTCTTCAACCCTGATCATCCTGCTGCCTGCCTGTATGGTAACAGCACTTACAACTTTAGGACGAAATATCATGTATGCAAGAAAACTAATTGATGATAAGGCAACGATACATATTATAACTGCCATAATATTTATGATGTATTGTTGCTTTTTTCGCATTTCTGAATCCGGACCTCCAAACTATGTTAGCACAACAAGGATTATGCAAGCTTTTTTCACTTTGTAACTAGGATAGCAAACAAGAATGCTTATTGTCAATATATTCAGATTATTGCCTGTTTCCGGCAATTATACACAAAGCGAGTCTATTATATCATGAATAGCCTTATAATTTTTGAACAGTTTGTTAATAATACATGACAGCTACATAATTATCATATCAGTACAAGCATGATAGGCGGCCTCCTGGTCTAGGGCATAAACAGGTAAACAATAGTTCCCTGCCGTCTAGCAATGCACAGGAGACCGTCTTTCGCTGTTAGGGCTTCGCCTTCAACAAACGAGGCTTTTTAAATTTAAATTATGTAAAAGCATAAATTATTTCTCAAGAATAATCATAATATAACCGTTAACCTGTGGAAGAATTACATCTGTATAATGGTCTTTAAGTTTAATCTCTATAGACTCTTTTGCTGGTGCTATATATGCTTTTTTGTAATGGCCTTTTATGCTTACTACAGCACCTTCAGGAATAATTTGATGTTCTTCAATTATATCCATATTACCTCTAACTTCAGGATAAGTCGCCTTCACATGCACTTGGATGGTTTTTTCTTTTTCCGTAAGGGTGACCCTTGAAGTAGATGGAAGCCCTCTGCTTTTAAAAGCAGGTTCAGGTAATAATCTTTCCAGACAATACTTAACGATGGCTTTATGAGACAACATAGCAGTATCATAATATGCATCGAACACCTTAAAACATATATGATATATATTGCCGCTTCTGGCAATAGCCGCATGTCCTGTTTCTTTTTCAGGCGGAGTATAAAAATATCCGTGGAAGCCATCCCAGTGCCTGTTAAAGTATGGTTTTATGTAGTCCGCAATAACTTCTGTTCCTTCTTTTGGTTTGATCAAAATGCCGTGAGAATACATCGCCCAACGCATGCTTCCTATGTTTTCATGTTTTTCTTCTCTCATTTTGAAGTAAGAAGAATTTGATGTATCTAACCCATTAAAGTCAAAATTCCATTCTTCCATGGCAAATCCGGTTTTATCAAGGTTCAGGCCGCTTTCTCCGGTACTGAGGATTCCTTTGCCTTCCGATATATGTTTTTTAAGTTTTCCCTTAAGCGTAGGAGTAATCCTCATATTATCCGGTAGAATCAGCAGCTTATATTTATTAAGGTCCATTTTCTCATTAACAATATCAAACCCATATTTCAATTCACCCAGCATTCTGCTGAGACCTTTATAGCTATTGTCCAGAACACCTGGGGAATCAGTTAAAACACCTATATCAGCAACGTATTTAGCACCTTCCGTCCAAGGTTCGTATTTTTCTATCTCTTTATAAATTTCGCCAACTACTTTATATATTTCAGGATCAAGGTTTTCAGCCGGATGCATATGATCGCCGATGGATACATCCAACGCATTGGAAATGGCATCCCACATATCATGTTCCAAGGATGCTTTGCTCTTTAGTCCGCCGAAATCACCCCAGCTTTTTTGGAATCTTCCTGTCATATAAATTACTCTATCCTGTATATTCCTGGCGTATGATGCCTGTGGCAAAAAGAAATCGTAACTCCAACTGCTTGGCAGGCATTCCACTTCTATATGAGTGTCCAGATCTTTAACTGTATAATATGGCATCCCATTCAAATATAAATATTTATCATTGCCAAGCATTTTCCTTACATCTCTGCTGAATTGCAAGCGAACCATATCTGAGTGTTCTTTTACATGATCATCATTTAATGGATCTAATCCAAGTTTAACCATATCTTCGAGACATTCATTACCATAGCAAGGAAACAGTCCCATGCAATCCAAAAAAATTCCATCTACATCATAGTTATCCAGAACTTCCTGTATAACACCAAGTATATACTCTCGATATCCTGTGTTGTAGCACATATTCCTGAAAAAGTTTGCCGTTCTGTCACCGTAAATTACCTGACCTTCTTTGTTCAAAACACACCAGTTTCTATTACGCCTTGCTTGCTCGTGATCCAGACCAACATTGAAATAAGCTGCTACACCAATATCATTTCTATGACATTCTCTAAGAAGATCTCCAAACATATCTCCTTTCATTCCGGGATATGGAGTAGCAATTTTGCTCGGATAGTAGGCAAACCCTAAATTGCATTTTGCAAAAGCATTAATGAACTTTACATTTGCATCTTTTAATGTTTTGGCAAAAACTTTTGCGTCCCAGCCTTCGTTAAAATTATAGATGCCCGGCATGGTATGAAAATCCAAATGAATAGCCCTTTTCATCGGCCTCATAGAATTGCGCCCCCTTTACTATTTGATTTATTTATTGTTATTTATCTTACACCAGAGATACCGAATAAGATTATATCAGCGTCCGTGTCACCGTTGCTCCTGCATGTTATGGATTTGATCTCCAGTTCCGGATAAGGGTTAACCCATTCATATCCAAGAACGGTTATATCTCTGCCATCTTCTGTTTTTGTTTGTATAAGCGGATCAGATAAGTAGGTTGCTATATATCCCTGGTGACGATAATATTGATGTAACAAGGGCTGTGCATACCTCCTTGTCCACACACATATATTGCCGGCATATTCTATCGGAATTATAACTTCAGTATTGTCAGTATAGGTAATAATATATTCTCCTATTTTTATTAGCGGCTCCCAAGCAAATCTTGGAGCATTATTTGTAGTTGTGTGAAGGAATATAATTTTTTTATACTTGCTTTGGACTTCCGCCTCAATCGGTGTATTCTTAATCCGTTGAGCTGATCTTAAATCAAAGGAGTATCTGCCAATGTTTTTATCTCCTATTTGAACAATTGCTTGAAGAGGCTCAGGCAATGAAGGATCAGGCGTTTTTGGCAATGGAATACATACTGATTCTATTGATGTACCTTCAGGTTTGGCAATGCCCCTTAGTTCATCTCGTATTTGAGGAATTCTACTTTGTATGATTTCTGTATATACCTCTCTTGCAGCTGAATTGTATCTTTCATTCCATAGCATCTCCGCAGAATAAATCACATCAAATATTTTTCCCTTTTTGGCAAGAGTGTATTCATCAAATCGGCACCAGGTTGATACCTGTCCCCCCAATATTCCTTCCTTGGCTATTCTGCTCTCATATCGGGGGTAGTGGCTAGAATACATGTTGCCCATAACAACCGGGAAACCATAGGAAAGAAGATTATCCTCCAGATCTAAGTCAAAGTGAAAATACCAGATAAAATCTAGTAGAACAATATCATTTGGAATTCTGGAAATGGCCGGAGGTGTTTTATAGTTTGTCACAGGCTGCAACATATCCGCCCATATCATCATTTTAAGATTTTTCTTTTTCAAGTATTCATACATGCGATTTACATGTTTTGCGTACAGCTCAGCAGGATCTATGTGTTTGCAAACCGGACAGATGCCTACCTGATATATTTCGTCATGACCCATATGTACAAATCGTTCCGGCTTAACTACTTCAATAATCTCATCTATAATATCATATATAATCTCATAACTTTTTTCATTTGACGGACAATAAGAATGATCATAAAAGGCACTCGGGGGTTGATCTGCACTTCGAGTATCCAGTCTCTTGTCTTCAGCGGTTTCTGCCACTTCAGCTATTTCGGGATATGCATAGGTAATATATTGTACATGCCCAAAAGACTGAATTTCCGGAATGATCTCTAAACCAAAACTTCTTGCATAATCAATTAAGTCCCTGACTTCATCTTTTTCAAGCAACTCACCTCCGGATACCATGGAACCATGAGGAAAAGCAGGTTGCTTTCCGGCTTTTGCAGCACGATTTCCTTCAACCCATGCTTCGCCGATCATTGGGTGTTTATCAAAACGCATACCACCCGCAAATTCTATGATAAGAATATTATAACGCATAGGGATTAATACATAGCGTATTAAGCGTTTTGTAAACTCCAGCTCCTCTCTTGGAGGCAGACCAAAATGAAAACCGCGAATGGGTTTGTAAGGATAGTCTTCTATTTTACAGTGTATTAATACTTTACCATTACATAATTGTACCAGCGTCTCGATTGCATACAACAGTCCGAGTTTTTTTGATGCTTTGAGTTTTACACCTTCATCATCTATATCAATCTTATATCCTTCCGATTTAATATCTTCTGAGATTTCTAAAGTAATTGCTTTTCCATTCATTTTTGAAACAGGTATATCAACATCGAACCGCTCAGCAAGCCTTTCCTTCAAATACATGGAAGCGAAAATGAGATCATCTGACTCATCGCAGATAACAATGGATTCTATTGATTCTAAAGAGAGTTTTCCCTCACTATATTCAGCGCTAGCCGGGCTGGGATAAACAATCGGCTGCTCTGGTATACCACCGATTATATCAAACTTCGAAATGACAATATCCTTTAGACATGCGTTCAAACGTACCAATAAGCGATCTGTATAATAACCAACAGGTATAACAAGCTCATCTTCAATATAACCATTTGTTTCTGCATCATACCGCCCTATGATTTTTTTGTTGGCATCATCATATACTTGAACACCTTGAACTGCTGAGCCTTTTTCCAGTCCAATAACTATAGAGCCTACATAGCATACTTTTGTAAGGTTGATTATTATGTCCAATCCAATATCCATGAGAGATGCCCAAGTCCAGCCTATTGTACTTGGGTTCTCTCCAGAAAAAACTTCTGATTCAAATTCTATCTGGTTCTTTATAACGGCATCAGCATTTTTATTAGGAAGAAGTGGTTTAGACGTTCCCCTACATTGAAAAGTATAACTTCCCTTAAGGCCGGAAGCCCTTGTATTTAGTTTACCAATATACATAAGGTTTCGCTCCTTTTTATCTTGTTTGAGCAATTAATATTATAATTATTTTATGTTAAACCTGAGTGCTGACTTGTATGCAGGCAGTTCACTATTCAACACCATTCTCACCTGCTTAATCTTCCATCTTATATGATACTCATCGGTCATATATTCCATACTAGGCTCCCAACCCAACCGGGAATCTACTTGTACAAGTGGGATTGTTGCTTCTGCATTTTTAATCTCAGCTTCTCCTATCTTTGTCATCTCATCCAAATACTCTATTATCTTTGCTTCATCAGTTTCGATGAAGAGCTTCGACTTTAGCATATGCCACTTTTTAACATGTATAGCAGTTGTAACAGTATTAGCTATAAATTTGCCGAGATTGATCATTCTAAGAGCATACGGTTTTCTTTTGTCCTGCAAGGTATCAAAAATGCCTTCCAATAGCACAGTCCCTTTTATAAAATGTTCTCTCATCTTTTCCAGTCTTTCTATTTCCACCGGTAAACGGAATTGAAGAAGAGAACTTCTGCCATTATCTTGAGAAGTATAATCAGGATTGCAAATACGATTTCCTCCAAACATGGCATAAGGAACAGTAGGAATCTCTACATTTCTTCTGAAAACCAAAGGATAAGAAGGACCAATTCTGAACGGTCCATATTGGTCCTCATTGGTTGAAACATAATTTCTTATCCCCTCACTCCATGATTTCCAAGCTTCAATAGCTGTTTCAACGTTATTTTCACCAAAATCTCTTTTTGCAATCATCTTTAATACTTCTTCACTTGACGGGGATGGTGACCAATAAGACCATTTTGCTAATTCGGATATAAAAGAAGGCCAAAATCCATAATGGTGGGATTCCATCAATCCGCTTAACCCCCACTGTTCCCTCGCTTTATGAAGGCCATTATAACGTCTCATCCACTGATATGGAGCAGGCTCGTAAGGAATTACTCCTATATCCCAGGTTAATCCGCCGGTATTACACATGGTATAAAGTTTAATACCTCTTTCATGAACTATTTCAGCTTCACTTATGAAGTATTTGCCCGGTCCTTCAAAAAACAGAGTGTAGTCAACACATGTACTAGTTACATTTCCGGTTGGTATCTGTTCAAACATCTCAAAAGTAACTAGAAGCGTGATATCAGTGGGTATATTTTTTAACAATTCAATTCTATGTTCTTTATCAACATAGCCCCAATTATATGTCCAGAAAACAATATCTGCATCTTTTTTGTGCTTCCTGATAACTTTTTTTATCAGATTCAACCATTGAGGGTAATCATAACAAGGCCACCAGCCTGGGCTTGGCTTACCGGTGGGCAGTCCGTCATCCGGAGGATCCAATCGCAGTCTACCTGTTGTATTTGGATCCTTACTTGGAAACTCTACTGATTCACCTACCATAACTATACCTTTAAAGCCCGGACATTTCTCAAAAACCCGTCCATAAGTTTTATCATAGTACTCTTCCGCATCCTTGTCTTCAGGATGTTTTAGGCTTTTGAGATAACTATATGCATATACATCTATGCCATATGCGGCTGCCCTATATACTAATTCATTAAAATCAAGATAACCATGGGGAGTGGTGTCAACATCCTTAACAAATACCAAAATAGCGTCCATACCAGCATGGGCTATTGCATTCAGATGTGCATCGGGAAAATTGTCCAATCCATAACCAGAATGAATCATTCTTGGGGAAAACAATGGTTTTCTTGTTTCCTCCCTCTTTTTTACTATAGGAGCACGTTTCAAATTCATTAGGTCTTCTAAATAATAAGAAGCCTGAGTTGCCCCTCTTTCACAATATCCGCATAATACTATTCTGTTATCGGTTGCAATAAATCGATAACTGCGGGGAGTATCAAGTTCTTCTCCGATTTTCCCCGCATTTTGTTTTGTTATGTATACAATCTTTTTATTGCCTGTTTCTGCCTCTTTAACAATATCATTAGTTCTGACTAATCTTAGTGATATACCCATTGAAGTAAAAAAATAGTCCTGCAGGTCCTTTGCAGCTGTTAATGTGACCCGATCTGCATTATTAGATATAACTATCTCCCAGTCTCTTTGAATTTCTACTTCCGAATTATCAGGCTGTACTTCATAATCCCTTATGTCAGATTCATGCACTTTTAGTAAACGTTTTCTGAAATCGTAATTTTTCTCAGGAAGTAACATATAAACGGACCTCCATTTATTTCATAGTATTAATGAGTTTACATGTGTCACTTTATTTTATTCTTTAAGTCTTCCAAACATAGAGCAACCATCTTTTCCCCTATTTCGGAAGAATATTCTACTGCATCCTGTATAAACCATTCATCACTTTCTTTAATATAATCTCTAGCGACTGTTTCAGGGTATAAAGCGCTAAGTATGGAGCATTCCCATTTGCCTGCATGATCGTAACCTGTTGCATTTTGAACTTCCTTACTCATACAGGGCAGAACAGTAATCCAGTTAAAAGGATTATCACTTGCGTCAAGTTGCTCGTAGTATTCTTTATTGGTGTTGCTGCCCCACCAGCCATTTCCTCTGGTTTCTTCAAGATATTCAAAAATAAGCTTTTTGGCAGCCTTCATACAAGATAAGGTCATAGGCATAGGAGTTTCCTGTTCATATTGATGATGTATGAGAATATAAATGTTGGTCCATCCTCCGTACAGAAAAGACTTTAATGTATAATATACATATTGTTCAAAAGCATCTGCGGGAACATGCACTGTCCCTTTTTCCGGACCAGCAACTGCATAGCTGGAGGGGCTGTACCATATCGGAGGCGCAATGATAATATCTTTTTCCTTAGCTAATCGTTCCAGGAGACCATATGCGATTAATGTATCGCACCCGAAAGCGCAATGAGGCCCGTGATATTCCATTGTACCTACAGGTATTACCAAAGGCCATTTTTCTTTCTTAGCTTTTTCAATATTCTTTTGAAAAATGTATTCCAGTTTCATAAATATTTCCCCTTCCTTTT
>JAAZHD010000111.1 GCA_012510895.1 Clostridiales bacterium | reverse complement strand
GAACTCAGGATTTGAAGCCACCTCTATCTTCACACCATTGACTAAAAAGTCTTTTATAAACTGTTCTACCTTATCTGCAGTACCAACAGGTACCGTGGACTTCACCACAACCAGACAGTCCTTCTCTACTGTTTCGGCAATCTGCCGAGCAACAGTTGCTATATATGATAAATCCGCAGAACCATCAGGCTGCTCTGGAGTACCCACGCCTATGAATATAGCGTCGGCATCTCTGTAAGCTATGCGATAATCGGTGGTAAAGTCTATCCTGCCAGCGGCAAGATTTTTCTTAAGAAGCTCCTCAAGCCCAGCCTCGTATATGGGAGATATGCCCTGTTTGAGCAGGTTTATCTTCTCTTCATCCACATCAACACATATGACCTGATGGCCAACTTCTGCAAAACATACTCCTGCGACCAGACCCACATATCCCGTTCCTGAAACTGCTATTTTAAACATTCTGTGATACCTGCCTTTCTGTTGGGTATAACTTTTTCTAAAAGTTTTAATAATTCTTCTTTCATCCCCGGAAATAAGCTTAACACACAAAAGTAAAATATAGCGCACACAAATATCGATATAATACTCCATATAACGTTCATACTTATCTGTCGGAGTAAATAAGCCAAAATACCCATAAGAACTGATGATATAAATGTTGGCATAACATTCATAAACACTTTTTCTATAGGAAATTTAATACACCATTTCATGATAGCCATTCCAACCAACAATCCCTGAATACGAACCCATGCTCTAGAATAAACCAACGGCCAGAATCCATAGTTTGAACTTATTATGCATACCGGCACCAAAATAACTAAGTGCAAAACTTGTGACAAGAAAGATAGCTTCGGCCTACCTTTGGCTCTGAATACCTCACTGTTAAAATGCCCTAAAACTATCATTATTGCACTTGTTAAAGCCCATATTCCAATTACATTGCTAGCTTCGTTCCATTTATTGCCTAGAAATATTTGAGTTGCCAGATCACTGTAAAGATAAATTCCAACACCTAAAGGAAATACTAAAATAGAAACATACCTTTGGACGGTAAAATACATACTGTTAAACTTTTCCGGGTTATTTTGCAATCTTGACAGAGCGGAAAAAAGAACTGGTACAGTTGACGCAGCAATCAGAGACATAACTGAATTTACCATTGTAGTAGACGTCTTGTATATACCTAAATAATACTGCGTTAATAAATTGCTTATGATAAAAACATCTATCCATTGAGTAAACCATATGGATATTGCTTCAATTAAAGACCATATGCTAAACGACAGCATTTCCTTAAGTATGGATACTTTGAAAAACAATTGGGGTTTCCAAGGTGATTTAACTGTCAAAATTACTGCATTTAAAATCTTCATGAATATTGTTCCTATAATCAATGCCCAGTAATTTAACCCCAACAATGCCAACGGTATGGTTACAAAAAATGGCACGCACACAGCAACTATTCTAACTAAAAAAAGAGTTTTGAAATCGAAATCACGCCTATAAAGAGCCATTTGTATGCTCGAAAAAGAAGATAAAGGCAATTGAAAACACGCTATAGCAACGACATTACCTAAACCGGGATTCCCAACCATTTCTGCTAGTTGATCCCTAAATAGTGTTATAATACCCCATAAAATTATTGAAATAAAAAAATTAGTCCAAAATGCCACATTTGCGTTCTGATATCTTTCTTCATCACTTTCAAATTCATGTTGTACTAAATATTTCTGGAATCCAGAATCAGTAAACATCTCAGCAAAACTCACGATCATAGTTACTGTAGCAACAACCCCAAAAGCCTCTGGGGCAAGTATTCTTGCTAATATCATATTGGTAATAGGGCTTACTATCTTTGCTGTTATCTCAGTTATGGATGACCATTTTGTTGCGTTTATAACCTTGTCTTTCATTCTATCGCTCATCTACAGATTCTCCTTTTACATTTGCTGTAAGCAATTGCCTATACCTCTCACATTCCAAATAGACATTTCGCTATTACATACTGTTATTAGTGCTTATTCCGCCTATTATTAATCACAATTTAATACATTCATTTTTCATTATTCTTATTCCTTCAAGAATTAATTCTCTATGGGCTTCACATTCAATGTAATTTTGTAATGCAAGCATTTTTTTCCTATATATTAATTTAATTAACAGTCCTTTAAATATATATCTATCTATCCTTGAGAACCATCTACCAAATCCAGAAAAACTTCTCAAATAATTATCTAAATTTTTTTTGGCAAATTTACTATACTGCATTTCCAAATATCCTTTTTCCAATATTTTTTTTGATCTTTCAAAGAATTTTTCAATTATCTCTTTTCCTTCACTATCATTGGCTAATCTAATACCCTTTTCTGTTCTTATAATTGGTACATAATCGATAGAAATGTCCGTTTTTATATTTAACTTTATTATCAAACTTGTATTCCAAAATTCATCATTACGCTTGTTAAATATAAAATCACCCTGACCATAGACTATCATAGATCCCTTATAATATTCAAAACACCCGATACAATGACTGTGTTGGCATACAATCAAGTCTGCACCTTTTTCTGCCATTTTTCTACACACTTTTTGCAGATAAGGCGATGGATAATGATAATGCTCTTTCCCTCCATGATATAACACAATAACATAATCACACTTTTCTTTTAATAACTGTATATGATCAGGACTTTCTAATGGATCAAACGGATTTGCACCAGGACTATCTGCAGTTGCTATTGAAAATTCATGTTCGGCACAAGCGTAAATTCCAATCTTGATTCCACCATATTCTAATACATAAGGTCTACTAGCCTCATATAAATTATTCCCTACTCCAACGTAAGATATATTGTAATCTTTTAATATTTTTGTTGTAGAAATTAGTCCTTGAATACCTTGGTCCATAATATGGTTATTGGCTAATGTAATTAGACTGGGTTCTAGAGCTTGTATCCCTTTAATTGTACTTGTTGGAGCAATAAGATTTGGGCCCCATTTATCTATAGGCTCCTCCTTATCTGTAAGAGGAACTTCAAGATTAAATATGCGAATATCTGCTGAATTCCATATTGATAGTAAATCCCCGCCAATCAGAGAAATAACATCGCCTTGCTCAAATAAAAAATTATTCACCTTTGTCGGCACTAAATCGGCTGCTATTAGTATTACCATGCTTTCTATTCTCCTCATATAAAATTCATTTAGTTATTAATAGGAAGCTGTAACCAACTACCAAATAAATAATCATATGATTCTGGTTCGAATTTTTCGAAACCGGCAGCAGGGTAGAATGTCATCTCCCCAAAATACAATTGTCCATTTACCTCATAAAAATCTACCCTAACAAAAGGTATATCTTTAGATAATTTCTCGGCAAATTTTACCATCATTTCAAATGTCTTTGGAGTTGGTATAATAACACCGCTGTTAGGTGAATTAGGTCTTTGAACCGGCATTAAATTCCAATCCATGTCATATATATCTATATTAAGTCCCCCTGGTGAATTTCTGTTTGAACAAACAAAAACACATTTTGCTTTGCCGTTAAAACACATGATCTTATAATCCTTTATTTGTTTTCCCGATTCATCAACCATATATTTTTCACATATAATCCTTGGTTTTATATTCTT
>JAAZHD010000110.1 GCA_012510895.1 Clostridiales bacterium | reverse complement strand
CTGTTTTTGTGATGATTCAATTATACCATAACTGCGGCGGTTTTCCTTTCATAATTATTTCTAAGCGTGATTTTTTATATTCATTTTTCAAGGTTCATATTGCTTTTTCCAAGTGGGAAAGTTGAGTTATTAATTAGTGTTTAAAGTGCCGCATTCCGGTAAATACCATAGCGATTCCGTATTTATTACATGCATCTATAGACTGTTGATCCCTTATGGAACCTCCAGGCTGAATTATGGCCGTAATACCGGCCTTAGCTGCAGCCTCCACACAATCATCAAAGGGGAAGAAGGCATCTGATGCAAGTACAGCTCCTTTAACCTTTTCCCTGCTTCTTTCAACAGCTTGATTAACCGCCCAAATACGATTCACCTGACCCGGGCCGATACCTAAAGACTGGCCGTCCTTCCCAATAACTATTCCATTAGATTTTGTATGTTTCACGATCTTCCAGGCAAATATTAAGTCATCTATTTCCTTCTCCGTCGGCTTCCTTTCAGTAACTACCTGCCAGGGCTCATCTTCTTTGAACAGTTTATCATTATAATTCTGTACCAACAGTCCTCCCAAAACTTTTTTCATATCCAAAGTATTTGAGGGCACAGGAGCCTGGATATCTTCCAGAGTTAGAATTCGAATATTTTTTTTCTTTTTAAGAATCTCCAATGCTTCAGGAGAATAATCAGGTGCAATCACAATCTCAATAAAAATTTTGTTAATCTCGTTAGCCGTTGCTTCATCTATCGGTCTGTTTGCAGCAATAATTCCTCCAAAAATAGAAACAGGGTCGGCTTCATATGCCTTTTGATATGCTTCGAAAATATTTGCTCCTGTACCAACTCCGCAAGGATTTGCATGTTTTACTGCCACTACCGCAGGATTTTCAAATTCCCGAAGTAAATCCAAAGCTCCATTGGCATCGTTGATATTATTATAGGATAATTCTTTTCCGTGCAACTGCTTTGCAGTCGGCAGACTACCGGGAACCGGACGAATTTCTTTATAAAAAGCTGCCTCTTGATGAGGGTTTTCTCCGTAACGCATTTCCTGTTGTTTTTCGTAAGTCAATGTCAATAAGGAAGGCAGTTCAAAAGAACCTGACTGCTCTCTCAGATATTGAGCAATTAAGGCATCATAGTGAGCTGTCAGCTCAAATACCTTGGAAGCCAGGTAAAACTTGGTTTCCTTTCCTATCTCACCTTTTTTCAGTTCATCCAGGACCATCTTATAGTCAGAAGGATCCACTACAACAACAACATCCTGATAATTCTTAGCTGCTGCACGCAACATAACCGGCCCGCCAATATCTATGTTTTCTATGGCTTCTTCCAGAGTCACACCTTCTTTCAATATGGTCTGTCTGAAAGGATATAGGTTTATGACAACCAAATCTATGGTATCAATCCCCAGAGCCTCAAGCTGACTCATGTGTTCTGCGTTATCCCTGACAGCCAGTATGCCCGCATGTATATGTGGATGTAAGGTTTTCACCCGTCCATCAAGGCATTCCGGAAACTTTGTTACCTGGCTTACTGAAATAACAGGGATTCCTGCCTTTTTTAAAACATCTGCCGTTCCTCCGGTTGATAAGATTTCAAAAGACAATTTTTTTAGTTCTTTCCCTAATTCGACAAGCCCGGTTTTATCTGAAACACTGATTAAAGCACGTTTTTTACTCATCTTCTTCCTCCTTATATTACAAAACATTAAGTTCCTCATATTTGTTTTCGAAAATATTAATCCATTATAATTACTTTGCGACCCAGTACCTTAAGCTTATCTTGAACTAACAAAGCTGTCGCTTTGGGCAGAAGTTCATGCTCTACTTTCAATACACGCTCAGCAAGGCTTTCTACTGTGTCATCCGGCAGCACGTCCACGGCCTTCTGTAGAATGATGGGACCGGTATCTGCTCCCTCATCTACAAGATGAACCGTGGCGCCTGTTACCTTAACCCCATAATCCAATACGGCCTGATGCACTCTTTTCCCATAATAGCCCATACCGCAAAACGCCGGGATTAAGGAGGGATGTACATTTATTATTTTATTGGGATAAGCCCTTACCAACTCAGAAGATAATATGCTCAAATACCCTGCTAATACTATATATTCCACCTTATGCGCCATTAATTTTTCTAAAACAGCAAGATTAAAAGCATTATAATCATCAAACTTTTTTCGGAGAATTGTACAGGCAGGAATTCCCTTATTCTTGGCCCTTTCAATACCATAGGCATTAGGCCTGTCCGAAATAACCAGGCTAATTTCTGCAGGTATGCGTCCTTTGTCTACAGCATCTATTAGAGCTTGCAGATTTGACCCACTCCCGGAAATAAGTACCCCTATCTTCTTCATAAAAGTACCAAACCTTCCTGTCCTTCTTTAACAGTACCGATTCTATAGGACGGATAACCGGATTCTGCTAGGGAGGCAATTATATCTTCTTCCTCTTCAGGCTTGCAAGCCAGCACCATTCCGACACCCATATTAAAGGTATTATACATATCCTTTTCCTCTATGTTTCCTGCTTCCTGCAGAATATTGAAAACGGGAAGAACCGGCCAGCTGCCTTTGTTAATATGTGCAGTCAGCCCGTTGGGAAGCATTCTTGGAATGTTCTCTATGAAGCCGCCGCCGGTTATATGACATATTCCTCTTACGTGGAATTCCTCTATTATTCTCAATACTCCATTTACATATATACGTGTAGGCTTCAGCAATTCTTCCCCAATTGTCATTCCTAAAGCATCATCCATTTCGTGTAAGCGATTCTCCTTCCCCACCAACAGTTTTCGAACTAAAGAGAATCCATTGCTGTGCACTCCGCTGGATGCGATACCGATGAGTGCATCATCGGCTTGGATTTTTGAGCCGTCAATTATTTTTTTGCGATCGACTAAGCCGACTGCAAAGCCTGCTACATCATACTCCCCAGTTTTGTAGAACCCCGGCATCTCAGCAGTTTCTCCTCCGATGAGGGCACAGCCCGCTTCCACGCAGCCTTCTGCAATTCCTTTAACAATTTGAGCAATTTGATCGGGAAAAAGCTTACCTACCGCAATATAGTCCAAAAAAAACAAAGGTTTGGCTCCCTGGCATATCAGGTCATTTACACACATTGCAACACAGTCAATACCAATGCTGTCATGCTTCTCCATCAAAAAGGCCAGTTTCAGCTTCGTCCCTACTCCATCGGTACCGTCTACCAGAACCGGTTCTTCTATCCCGGCAGTATCCAGGGTGAACATGCCGCCAAAACCGCCTAACCCGCCTACAACATTGGAAGTATGAGTTCTCTCTACATATTTCTTCATCAGCTGAACCGCTTTATATCCTGCTTCCACATCTACACCGGCATCTTTATAATTTAAACCCATAATTATCTCCTCCGAATCAATAAACTGACCTGCATTTAATCTTTATAAAAATATAAAAATTAAATAATAGGATATTTCCCGCAGAAACATCCTCTGCAAAAATCACATCCGCTTCCCTCCACGGTTTTTAACAGACCTTCCAGGCTGAGATATCCAAGAGAGGCAGCACCAATAATTTTTCGTATTTCTTCCACATCATATGAATGTCCGATAAGCTCATCCGTGGTTTCAATATCAATTCCATAGGGACAAGGAAAACGTACCGGCGGCGAGCTGATGCGCATGTGAACTTCTTTTGCACCGGCCAGACGCAGCATTTCAACTATTTTTTTACTGGTAGTGCCGCGTACTATTGAATCGTCGATGACCACAAGCCTTTTGCCCTTTACCATGCGCCGGAGTGCATTAAGTTTAATCCTCACTCCCTGTTCGCGCATCTGTTGACTTGACCTGATAAAAACTCTTCCTACGTAACGATTTTTTATAAACCCTTCTCCATAGGCAATGCCTGATGCCTCCGCATATCCTATGGCAGCGGTTATTCCGGAATCAGGCACGCCTATTACCAGATCAGCATCTACAGGATGCTCTGCAGCCAACCTGGCTCCTGATTCTTTCCTGGCTGCATAAACACTAATACCGTCAATAGTGCTGTCTGTTCTGGCAAAATAAACGAACTCAAAGATACAAAGAGCAGATTCCAGTGGAACCGGTGTTTGTATGGAAGTCATGCCATCCTTATCTATAATTAAAATCTCTCCAGGCTTTACATCTCTGATGAACTCTGCACCTATGGTATCAAAAGCGCAGTTTTCAGACGCAACAACAAAGGAATCGTCCAATTTGCCCAAAGCCAAAGGCCTGATGCCCAGGGGATCACGAACAGCAACTAATTTTTCCTCCGTCATCATCAACAGAGCATAGGCTCCCTTAACCATGCCAACAGTTTTTTTCAGCGCTTCTTCAAAGCCAGAATCAATGTTTCTTGCTATAAGGTTTGCAATAACTTCTATATCCAAATTGGTTTGAAAAATTGTACCGGCTTCCTCTAAGTCTCGCCTCAGACTTTCGGCATTCACCAACTTCCCTTCGTGGGTAAAAGCCATAGTACCTCCCTTGTACTTTGTAACCAATGGCTGAGCATTAGTATACATTCTGTCACTGGAAGTAGAATAGCGTACATGCCCTATTGCGGCCTTCCCGCCTTTCAAAGAATTCAGCGTTTGTTCATCAAAAACATCTCCAACCCAGCCCATACCTTTGTGATAAAGCATTTCTGAATTAGCAACAGCTATACCTGCACTTTCCTGTCCACGATGCTGCAAAGCGAATAACCCGAAGTACACAATGTCTTGTACATCAAGTCCGTTTTGATCATATATTCCTATCATTTATGCGTCCCTCCATATTTTCCACGGGTTCCATGACCAGGACCGACCCTGCCCAGGTAAATTCAAAATAATAATTATAACTTATCTGCATCTTCTTTTATGGCTTGATCTTTTTCAATAACTTCACGGACCATTTCTGCTTTATGTTCTTTTAATAAAGTTTTTAGTTCAGGCATAGCCAGAGAAAGAATCTGAACAGCCAGCAATGCGGCATTTTCAGCTCCGTCAATGGCTACAGTTGCCACCGGAATTCCCTTGGGCATCTGAACCATAGATAATAATGAATCCAAACCATCCATGGTTGAAGATTTGATAGGGAGTCCTATAACCGGCAATGTCGTATATGCAGCCAGGACGCCGGCCAAATGGGCTGCCTTTCCTGCAGCTGCTATTATAACGCCTATCCCCTCTGCTTCAGCATTCCTTGCAAATTCTTCTGCCCGGTAAGGTGTTCGATGTGCGGATATAACATGGACTGATGTTTCAATACCGAATTTTTTCAGCATTTGAATAGATTTTTTTAGTATTGGATAATCTGAATCGCTTCCCATAACAACAGCAGCCTTCAGTTTTTGGGACATAATACCACCTCCAATAAACAAGCGCATGATTACCCTCAAATAGTGAATCATGCGCTTTCTTCCCAGTAAAAACAACAGGAAATCACTGGCCGGATAAAAAAGACCAGCACACGACAAAATTCACTCATAGTCGGGCAGTTACGGCCGCCCGGTAGAGACCCCCGAACCAATTATCAGGATTATATGAGTATTCTTTATTTACTTCATTTTCAATATATCAAAGGCTATATAGCTTGTCAATATTTTGCACTTAAGCGTTATAATTTTCTGTTTATGCCGTCTATTACTTGAAATCAAATGAAAAGACTGCTGTTTCATCTGAATTACCCCAATTGGATTCAGGGATAAGTCTTATTCCGCTTATTTTCTCATTAACTTCAATATGGTAGCTCCTCTTACGATTATCCTTAACCTCCAGTGTGGACTGAACATTGCCGTTTTTAATAAACTCTAATTTAAAATCCCTGCACAGGGTTTGGGGCATATGCATTTGCGGGCTGTCCAAACGTATATTGGATCTCGTATTGCGGGTTTGTTCAACACGGGTACCCGGCAGAGTAGTCCGCTCAAGATCGCTGTCAAATACAATATGAACTGCATTTACTTCCTCTTCGCTTTCAAAGGCATACTCTAAAGCAGTGCCGTTTTTAACCTTCACACCGCATTCTGTGGTTTTGTAGATTCGATGAGGTCTGTCCTGACCATTTTTCAGGGCATCTCCGCCAATTATTTCTGTTTTTTTACACAAAGGAGAGACCTTCCTGATCTTGTTCGGCAGGAAACAGTCTGCGTCCAGAAGGATATCCTGAACCTCTTCCATCTTTTGCAAGTATACATCATGAGGGGTAAGGCAGTATCTGCGAGCAACATCAGCAGCCGTGCCCACCGCCTGACCCACAAGGGCACAAGTTGCCATTACGCGTGTACTGCTTAATGCAAAATGGGTTGCGCTGATATTGCGACCTGCGAAGAACAGGTTATCCACATTCTTTGAATATAGACATCTATAAGGTATACAGTATGGTGACGGTGTAGGTATATGTGTATTAGGAGCCCCCTTATGATAAAAACCTGCAGGGAAATGATCATCCAAAGGCCATCCGCCATAGGCTACTGTGTCATCAAAAATTCTGTTATTAGATATATCCGTCTGTGTAATCATATACTCCCCTATATATCTTCTTGATTCTCTTTTGCCGGGCAAGAACCCTAAAAACTCCAATTCCCAGTTATTCGCATCATACTCTCCGGAATTTTTTATGTAATCCCAGGTTCCTGTGGCAAGTGCAATCAAATCCCTGGCTATTTCTTCAGTATCATGTATGGAATCCCTGTCCCCTCCAAGTTCTAAATACCAAAAGTTTTCAGCAGGATTGTAAATGTTAGGCCATCTATGTTCAAAATGTGATTTATCAAGTTTTTTGCTGAAAGGAGGAGGAGTAAATTTTATCGGTCTGTGGGTTTCCCGACCCTGAATCAAGCAGCTCATGCCCATAGTCATTTTATCCGATTTTTTTACATGCGTGTCTTCACCAAATTCATCAGCACTCTCACGACCTAATGTAAACTCTGCGCCGGTCAGCGGTGCCAATATGCTGTCGCCTGAGCAGTCGGAAAAGTATTTTGCATATACATCTATAAAGGTTTGGGTGGTCATTTGATAGCCGGTAACCTTTTTCAACTTAATTGATCTGCCATGCTCAAAGTTTCCTTCTTCAACTTCTGCATCCATACAGGTACAGTT
>JAAZHD010000109.1 GCA_012510895.1 Clostridiales bacterium | reverse complement strand
ATGGTATACAAGTTTATACTATTATATCTGAGAAAAGATTTCTATTCCAAAAATGAAATTTATTTATTTATTAGTCTTTGTATGTGTAGTAATATGGAATTTAAAGAGTCAAATGCGTATATCAGGAATCAAAACTTTTGGTTGGGAGTGAAAAGATTTGCAGGATTTAAGCAGAATTTTCGACAAGTGGAGAAATGAACAGGAAAAATCCTTCCGCATAATAGCATTTGGTTCCAGCAACACCGAACTTTCATGGTGGAGCAAGGGCAGGCATAATTGGGTGGATTGGCTTTACATAAATGCCCGGGCAGCAATAGGCCGCAATGTTGTTGTTATAAACCAGGGTATCAGCGGAGAAACCACCAGGCAGCTGCTGGACCGCATTAACAGGGATGTTTTGTCCTTCCAGCCTTCTATGGTGATAATAACCATAGGAGGAAACGACTCCATGAAAGGCATGACCCTTGCCCAATACATTGAGAACTTAAGGCGAATTTGTTTAATAATTAGGGAAAATGATGGACTTCCGGTGCTTCAAACCTATTATTGCCCGGTGTATGATGAAGGACCGGAAGGATTCGAGGCATTGTTCAGCCAATTCGTTCAGGCAAACAGGGATCTGTCCAAAGAGCTGGGCCTGCCCCTCATAGATCAATACAAAATTCTGGAACCCTTCTACAAGAATAACAAAGAAGAGTATAAGAAGATTATGCGGGACTGGATTCATGTCAATTATCTTGGAAATTTCATTATGGGCTTGAATGCCTCAAGGGCTCTGGGGCTGCCTGATCTGGAAATTCCAGAAGATATTGAGCATGATATAAAGTATTTATTAGGCAGAATACAGGAATATGGAAAGTAACAGGGCGCTGCATAAGGCTGTTTACTGCTTCTTTATTCTCCTCTGCTTGGTGATAACAAGGGCTATAGTAAAGGAAGCTGCGGCAAAGCCCAGTATAATCAGCATATTATTAAATATAGGCGCTCTGCTCATGGCGGTTACCTCACCCATCCCAGCTATATCATTATTGGATTTTACATACCAGTAAGCAGGGGTAAAGGAGGAAATTCTAAGCACGGTATCGCTTAAGAGTTCCTGGGGCACAAATACTCCGCTTATGAATGAGCTTCCCAGGGATACCACATTTGCCGCAGCAGACACTGCTCCGGGGCTGGTTACCAAAATGCTTATAAGAAAGCTGATGCTCAGAGCTGCCATGGTAAATATAAGTGAGTTTGCCATCAGAAGCAGCCCTTTAGCGGTGAACATAAAGCTGCCAAACATAAAGATACTGGGCAGGTTCATTACCATCCAGGCAAGAACCGCATAGCTTATGTTGCCTAATATCAGCTGAAAATTCATGTTTCGCAGAGTAATGGGTGAACAAAGATTCCTGTTTTTTAGGTCCTGACTCTGAAATACCAGCATTACAGAGCTTACGCCCAGAATCAGTACCGCAAAGAGTGAATAGGCCATATAGTTGTAATGATTGCCTGCCTTCTGGCTTAGTGTAAGCTCCTCTATCTCCCGGTTCACCTCTACCTTTGCGCTCTTTTCCATATCCGCTGCAATATAGTCTGCCAGCTCTTCCTGGGACAGGCCTTCTGTATTGCTGATATATATTCTGGCAGTATTCAGGTATTTATTTACTGCGTTATCCAGGTACACCTCACTGACAGAGGCCGGTACGCTTATCTTTTCAATATATGCTTCCTCTCCGCTCATCAAGGCCTCTGCAAAGCCTTGGGGCACCCTGAGCGCATATTCAATTTCCCGGAAGAAGAGAGCATCCTGAATGCTTTCAGCTTCATCAGCAAGATCTGCCATCCTGCCTGTTTTGGCAAGATGATTCTTTAGGCCCAGGGAAAGGGAAGAGTTATCGTAATCGAAGAAAGCCATACTGATTTTTGTCTGGGTAAACTCGGTTTGTACCGGATTAACACCTGCTATTGTCAAGCTTATGGATACAGCCAGAAAAACGAAAACATAAATTATTATCTGGAGCAGATTCTTTTGTATTATCCGGAAAAATGCTTTATATACTTGCATACTTTTGCCTCCTTAATGACAGATAGGTTACCGCTCCGAAAAAAGCTATATATCCGCAGAGCAGACCTATATTGGTGAAAAACCTGGTGTGGGTATCATAATAATACAGGGAATAAAAAGCATCAGTTATCAGGTTGGCAGGATTCAAATACCCTAATATTGGCAGCTTTGAGTTAATAATATACTTCATCTTGTCAAACATCATGCCTGAGAGAAAGGACATTATCATGGAAGTGCCGATCAGAATGCCTATCTTTACCCCCTCGCTTTTTCTATTGACAGAACTGATAAAGGTGCCGTAGGTTACACCCGTAACTGATGATACCAGACAGGCCAGGGCTATATAAAACATCTGATTTCCGAAGTCCACTTTAATTACAAATACCAGGAATAAAATATGTGACGTTATGACAAAAAGCTGATAAGTCACAGCCGCTCCTATGGATGCAGCTATCATCCTTGCCTTGTTTACGGGAGTCACATTCACCCTGGCTCCCTGGAAGGAAAGATTCCCCTGAAGGGCAGTTACCTCCTTAAGGCCGCTGAAGCTTCCATACAGGCAGGCCATTGCAATCAGAGCATAGAAATAATTTACCACTGTATCGGGCTCAGCCTTTCCATGTGAAATCTCCCTCAAATAGCTGTTTCTTTCCGATACACTGTCAATAAGCCCTCCCTGGAGGGCAGCCGGGTTTTTCTCCATAATCCTTTCTATGGTGGAGCCGGTCTGTACATAGTCATCGAGGAATGCTTTCAAAATGGATTGATTTATACCGGATCTTTTTACAACCAGCTTAGGCCCCTGGTCGAAATAAATATACCCTCTTATATCGTCTTCCTCCAGAAGCTTTTCTGCATCTGCCTTAGAAGTGTAGATTACATCAAAAAGGTCCGGAACTGAATTGAGTGCTTCTGTAAACTGGGGGTTTCCCCTTAATTCATCATTTTCAGCAACAGCTATTCTGATTTCCTTAAAGTTTTCCGATTTGGAAAGATTGGAAAAAGCCAAATTGAACAGGACAGCCAGAATAATCGGGAACAACAGCGACCAGAATACCATTTGCTTATCCCTTATTATGCATTTAAGTCTGTACTTATAAATATGAAGCATATCACTGTACCCCCTTGGCATAATCCCTGAGTTCCTTGCCGGTAATCTCCAGGAAAACATCATTTAAAGTGGGCGGCTCAGAGTAAATCCTGCCTGTTTCTATCTGACGGGAACGCAAATAATCAAGTAAGACTCCAAGGTTATTTTTTCCTTTGCTGAACCTGGCAACCAGGAGATTATCTGTATACTCAGCAGTAATGATATGGGGTATGCTCCTGACTTCCTCCAGAATGTTGCTGCTGTAGTCAAATATTTCAATGGTGACCTTTTCACCGGAATGAATCATACCCTTAAGCTCATCCTTTGTTCCCAGGGCAATCACTTTTCCCTTATCCATGATGGCTATGCGGGTACAGATTTCCTCTACCTCTTCCATGTAATGAGATGTATATACCACGGTAGCCCCGTTTTTATTAAGCTCCTTTATTCCTTCCAGAATTTTTTTCCGGCTTTGAGGATCCACCGCTACCGTCGGTTCATCCAGAATAATCAGGCTGGGCTTATGGGCAATGCCGCAGGCAATATTTAAACGGCGCAGCAGACCGCCGCTGAGTTTTTTGGGAAGAAAATTTCTAAATTTATTTAGTTCAACAAAATCTATGGCTTCCTCAACAAGTTCTTTGCGTTTTTTTCTGTCGGGAATATAGAGGCCGCAAAAATAATCTATATTTTCATATACTGTCAACTCATCAAATACAGCAACGTTTTGCATTATAATTCCAATATTTCTTTTTATATCGTAGGCATCAGGAGTCATGGGTCTGCCATATACCTCTATAGTGCCCTTATCGTATTTTAAAAGGGATAAAATACAGTTTATAGCTGTTGTCTTTCCTGAACCGTTTGGCCCTAAAAGACCGAAAATCTCCCCTTCCCTGACCTCCAGGCTGAAGTGGTCAAGGGCAATTAATCCATCATATCTCTTTACCAGATTCTCAACTTTTATTACCATAAGCTTCCTCCTTGCATTTAATGGAACACAAATTCATGCTGAGTCTTACTGCCTGCTTTTATCATAATCAATTTTCAGTTCATTCGTTAGTGAAGAGCTTCCAAAGCAGATGTGACAAATGTAATATTCTGCAGTAATTATCTTCATGATTAATACTTGTATCATTAAAAAATTCCGGATATGATACCTATACAGGGGCATTTGATACGATTATCTTTTGAAGGGAATTCATTTTATGGGAAAATTGATGGACAAGGCTGTCATTCTGATTCTTTCTCTGATACTGTATGCCTTGGAAGCAGATTCAATGTATATGGTGGTGCCCGTTTTGGTGGCGCTTATCCTAAGTGCTGCATTAAGCTATTTTGAAAATGATAAAATCACGCTGCCCGTTTATTTTTTCTACCTTCTGCTGTGTCTTTTTTACATTGAACCGGTTCCCTTGACTGCCCTTTTTTCCTACGACAGTTCATTTATGAAAACCAAGGGATACTACTGGGCTTTTTCTTTTTTCCCGCTGGCTGTTCATTATAAGGTGCTGCCTCTTTTCACTGTACTCTTTACCGCAGCTTTTATCCTTATAGCAGTTCTATTGAAGAAAAGAACTGCTGACCTTGAAGGCATGGAAAAGGCTTATCATGAGCTGCGGGATAACGCTGCGGAAATTTCCCTAAAACTGGAAAAACAGAATAAAGAACTGATAGACAGGCAGGATTATGAGGTTCACCTGGCAACCATTACCGAGCGCAACAGAATTGCCAGGGAAATTCACGATAATGTAGGCCATCTGCTTACCCGGTCTATCTTACAGGTGGGTGCCCTTTTGGCAATAAATAAAGATAAGTCCATTACAGAGCCTTTAAAAGCCATTAAGGATACCCTTTCTGAGGCCATGGACAGCATCCGGGCCAGCGTGCATAATCTTCATGAACACTCTATTGACTTGAAAAATGAAATTGATAAGCTGATAAAGGGTTTCGAATTCAGTCCGGTTATTTTTCACTATGATATAGAAGATGAGCCGGATAAGAATATAAAATACTGTTTTATTGCCGTGGTCAAAGAAGCCCTGTCAAATATAATGAAGCATTCCAACGCAACAGAGGCTTCCATATCCATGATTGAGCATCCGGCTTTATATCAGCTGATTATAAAAGATAACGGAACAAAAGGCAGTTATCGGAAAGATGAAGGAATAGGCATTCAGAATATTACCGACCGGATTACGGCTCTTGAAGGCAATATACATATAAGCAGTGATAAAGGGTTTCGAATTTTTATTTCCATACCCAGGAAGAAGTCCAAAGGGTAATAGTTAAATAATATATTTAACACGTACCAGGTGCTGCGGGGCAGTACTGTATAAAAGAAAAAGAAATACAGACTTAATTTAAGACAAATACATCCCGGGAGGAATGAGGCAGCAAATGAGAATTCTAATAATAGATGATGACAAACTGGTTTGCAACTCTCTTAAAATCATTTTGGAACAAAACGAAGATATTAAGGTTGCAGGGATCGGCCACAGCGGCGAGGAAGCAATCCGCCTTTATCATGAGCTGAAACCTGATATACTTCTGATGGACATCAGAATGGAAGCCATGACCGGTTTGGAAGCCGCAAAAATCATATTGGAAAAGGATAAAGATGCAAAAATACTCTTTCTAACCACCTTTTCCGATTATGAATATATTATCACTGCATTAAAAATCGGCTCCAAGGGTTATATTATCAAACAAAATTTTGATTCCATAATTCCGGCATTAAAGGCCGTATATATGGGGCAAAGCGTTTTCGGCGATGATATTGTGTCTAAAATACCATCCCTTATAAAGAGTCATGAAAAAATAGATTATGCAGCTTACGGCATTACAGAAAGAGAAGGAGAGATTATAGGTCTTGTGGCAGAAGGGCTGAACAACAAGGAGATTGCCGAAAGGCTGTATTTAAGCGAGGGCACTATCAGGAATACCATAAGCACCATCCTTGATAAACTCAATCTCAGAGACAGAACCCAGCTGGCAATATTTTATTATAAGAATAAACAGAGATGAAAGCAAAACCAGGGGTGTAACATGTTTTTTAACTATATAGACGGATTGGCACAAAAAGCGCAAAAGACCGGCATTGCACACAGTAAATTTTTGACTGCTGCAGAGCTGGAACAGGTACGGCAGCGGTACAACAGCCGCCGGGATGTGGAATTGATTACAGACGGAGGATTTGTGAATGCTGAACGGCGGATTGCCGTTTTTATAAACCCGGAATTCGGCACCTATGACAGGGAATCGGTCATTTCAGCCCTGGAACTTACCTACCGCAGGCAGGACAGCCTTACTCATCGAACCATCCTGGGTGCTGTGCTGGCACTTGGCATTGAACGGGAAGTGCTGGGCGATATTCTTATAGAACCCGGGCGCGCTTTTTTGATTTGTCTTTCTCAAATCTCAAATTACATCGTTCTAAACTTACAAAAAGCCGGCAAAGTGGGGCTTACTGTTCCTGAAACTGCCCTTGACGGCCTCCCTTCTTT
>JAAZHD010000108.1 GCA_012510895.1 Clostridiales bacterium | reverse complement strand
GTCAATGAGGTAACCCGAAAGAATGCACAGAGCTTTCTGGAAGATATGCATATTCAGAAAATAGCGTCAGCTTATGAAAAATATGAAAACATTCCAGACTTCGCAAAGGTCGTTACGATTAAGGACATCGAAGATAATAACTTCTCACTTAGTATTCCTCTTTATATTAACACTTCTGATCATGATACAGAAGTAGATGAGAGATCCTTACAGGAGCTTTACGAAAGCTGGAGAACACATTCAGAAATGATGAAACTTCGCTATACAAAACTTAATTCTATGATTAGTGAGGGGGGTAATGACATTGAGTAAATATAGATTTGAAGAGATTGCGATTAATTGTACACAGAAAAGATTTCCTACTGAGGAAGATCAACCTCTATATATTGGTCTTGAACACCTTGACACTGGAAACCTTCATGTAGATCGCTGGGGAAGCTCTGTGCCGCTGAAAGGTGAAAAGCTAGTTATGCGAAAAGGAGATGTTCTTCTAGGAAGACGTAATGCTTATCTACGCCGAGCAGCAGTCGCTCCCCACGACGGGCTTTTTTCTGCACATGGAATGGTTTTGCAACCACGCGAAGATGTTATCGACAGAGACTTCTTCCCGTTATTTATTGCCTCAGACTACTTTTTTGACGAGGCAAATAGAATTTCCGTTGGCTCTTTATCTCCCACTATAAATTGGAAAGAGCTTCGCAATGTTGAATTTGAGCTGCCAAACAAGGAGAAACAGCGTGAGTTGGCAAAGTTGTTATGGGCAATGGATGCCACAAAGAGATCATACCAGAAGCTACTGCAGAAAACGGATGAATTGCTGAAGGCGCAGTTTGTGGATTTATTCAAAGATACTGAAAGGGTTAGACTTGATACCATTGCTGAAATAATAATGGGTCAATCACCAAGTTCTGACTCTTATAATACAGACGGTCAAGGTATGCCCTTTTATCAAGGAAGTGCTGACTTTTCTGAAAAGTATGTAAAAACACGGATGTACTGTACTGCTCCGACTCGAGTTGCAAAGGCTGGAGATGTTCTTATGTCAGTTCGTGCTCCAGTTGGAACTGTCAATTTAACAGATAAAGAGTGTTGCATTGGTCGTGGTTTAGCTGCAATCAGAAGTAAAAAGTTCCCTGAATATAATGAATTTTTATTGTATGCTTTCAGAGTTATGGAAGATGAAATAGCTTCAATGGGGCAAGGCAGCACTGTCCTTTCAATTAACAAAGATAAGCTACATGGTTTATTAGTACCTAATGCTGAAAAACAACAGCAGGAATTATTTATTTCTTTATCCAAGCAGAGTGACAAATCAAGGCTACAACTGAAGCATGCGCTTGCTGAGCTAACAGCTATGTATAAGAGGATAATTTCTGACAACCTAGGCTGATTAAAGATGGAACGAATTTTCTGCCGAGCGATAAGTTGTTAGCCGACACTGATTATAATAAAATTATATGATTGGAGGAAATCGTTATGTTTAAAGAAGATAATACAATAGAACAGATGGTTATCTCAACTTTAAAGACGAATGGTTGGAAGTACATTCCTGCAGAAGAGCTACCTCGCTCTTATTCTGATGTTATGGTTGAGCCTATGGTTAAAGAGGCCCTTATTCGCCTAAATCCGGAAATAGCAGAAGAACCTTCACGTGCAG
>JAAZHD010000018.1 GCA_012510895.1 Clostridiales bacterium | reverse complement strand
CCTTTACATTCGGTATGATATCTTTCATATTTAGTTTTGACTGGGACAAAAACGCTCCATCTGCCCCATCTCTTGTCAGCGGTTTTATCAAAACGAACGGCATCTTCAGAATTTACAAACTGCAATTTGAACTCAGGGTTTAATTTATCCGTAACCTGATCAAAGTAAACAAAGGGTATCTTGCTGCCATATACTTTCAACGGCACAGCATAATTGGAACCTCCGTTATGGAAGATGAATGTGCCGCTCCAATCGGTTCCATTTAACTTCTTGCCAAAAAGACTTCCGCAGACAGCGCTGTTTTTCAGATTATATTTACTCAGCTCCTCATCCTTCTCATAACCGGGTTCAAGCATAACCTCCCAAAAGAGCCATACATCCCCGCCTGAAGTAACCACTGGATGCAGATTCCGCCTTAGTCCGTGATAGCCGTAATACATATATTTGGCAAGCAGCCCTTCTCGCAGATCAGCCGCTATAACGTTTTCATCTATTTTTCTGTCAGGCAGGAATTTAAATTCACCGTCTTTTATTGATGCAAAACCCGCTCCAACCTGGTGATCAACTATTCCAAGATTTTTATCAATTACATCTTTGGAAATAATAAAAGAGAGGTAAAAGCTGCCGTCATCAGCTGCAGTAACAGCAGGAGTAAGCCATCTTTCATTTTCCCTGCCTAATCTGCCTTCCTTAAGAACTTCCTTATCCTTATTTATAATCCTGTATTCAATCTTGTACTCCCTGCCATAAGCCGAATCCCATGCAATTAATATTTCCTTGCCGTTGGAGGCCATTACCGGTCTGAAGGAATTCTCGCCGGCGGCAAAAGATGCAGGCTCAGCCCAGCTGCCGTCTTCTTTCCTGTCTGAAACCATAATTATAAGCTTTTTGTCAGCCGGGTCCCAGCCGCACCAGACAGCCCATACCGAGCTGCCGTGATTTATAACGGCAGGCTGCATGCACAGATGCTTACTTTCATATATATAGTCCGGTTTCAGATCCTGGTCGGATTTACCCAGATTATTTCCATCAATATAGGCTATTCTCCAGGTATCTTCCGCCTTTTCAGCCCATACAGCACTAAAGTCGCTTCCACTTCCTTCGCGAAATTCAGAATGCAGACAGGGCTGCCCGCAAACAGGTGCAGTCTGGCTGAATGCAATTCGTTTCATGATAGAATCGGTTTTATCGCCTGTCAAAAACAGAATATCGCCGATGCCGGCTTTTTCCCGTCCTGCAGCAGCCCAAACAGCGCCTTCAGGTGTCATTGCTGCACTCAGCTTTCTTTCAAATGCCTCTATTCCAATTTCAGGGTTGGTAATTGCCTTCCTGTGAGCACCGGTATCAAGGTCTTCTCTTATTTTTTTCGCCATAGAACCATTCCTTTATCGATTTTTATATTATTTTATGTTTACTCCCATTGTTTCTCTTGAATTCGGAGCCTGCCTCCGGTAAACATGAAATTGGTGATCAGTCTATATCATTAACAAGTATTCCGGGTTTCAGTGTCCAGGTTTGCAAATAGGCCTGTTCAAGAAGCTTAGGGGCGGTAAACCCGGGAAGCATCATAGTTCCGCTCCATCCCTTAACTGCCAGGTCTTCATCCACATAGGACCTGACCTTGTTAATGCCTGGTGAAAATCGAACGGTATGGGGAAGTTCTGATGTTTTTATAAGCTCAATTACAGTTCTGGCCATACATGTAAAATAATCATCAGGTGAGACGCGTTTATTGCCAACTGCAATAACATCGGGCAATCTATTATTTTGTTCAATGAAATCGTACACTTTATTAATTGAATCTGAGAAATCCGAGCCGGAAGCAGTTACATCTGTATCGCTCTCAGCAGAAGCCGCCGGACCGTCCAGATGACGGCAGACTGCGCCCGGAGCCAGTCTTTCCCATTTTATATAGAAATGAATAAAGCGTACAAACATCCCGAACATTTCGGCAGGTGATACGCTCATTTTTTCATCTTTATGAAAATTTATCTCTTCAGTTGATTCTTTTGCAAGGGAGAGCAGTTCATCATGGCTGAAAATATAATCTTTTGCGTAATCTTCATATATAACAGGCAGCTGGTCTGCTGTAATAGTCTTGACATTGGGATAGCTCAAAACGGTTTTAAGAAATGTTTCAAAATGTTCGTAACCTGCTTCAATTAACTCTTCGGACTTCTGTTTATCGGTGAACCATTCTTCTTTAATCAAGGTACACGGATGATTCATAATACTTATGACTCCGCCATTTTCCAGTGCGCTGTATGATTGATCAAATTGCTTCAAATGCTCTTCCAACGCACCCGGTGCGCCTAATTCGAAATTCAGACCTATGCTGTGACTGACTTCCCTTCCCTGGACATCTTTTCCGTATAAATGGGAAGAATTTATAATGCCTCCGTATCTGAAGGGCTGTGCGTGAAGCCCAATGTAGCCGTAATTGCTTACGTAGGCCGGGATACTCCATTTACGCAGAACCGGATATACCTGAGGCGACCAATTTGAACCCGGCTGGCCGTAACATACAATATCTTTATCCCAGCACAGGCGGACAGCCTCGAGCCCTCTGAATTCCCTTCTTTCAAATTCTCTGCTGCCTTCCAGCCAATCAAATTTGCTCATATACTCTGCAGGTTGAGGCCGGAACCCATGCATATCGGAGTGAAAGCCTATTGCATGGACTGACAGGGCATCAATGACATCATAACGCAACCGTTCACGGAACATCCTGGCTTTTTGGCCGACTACTTTCATGGTTCCTCGAACCCCGTATTTGGTTAGTATGTTAGCCAGCCTTTTTGCCGCCTCATCAGTTCGCGGCATGGTGCAGTCTTCCACATCAAACCAAAACAGCAGATATCTTGTTTTCACCATGAACCCCCCTTGAATCTTAATAAAATATCATTTATTCATACCCGCAGCCATATTCATTGTGCTGCAGATAGTCTGCATTAGTGCCTATTATGATATTTATATTGGAATAGTAAGTATCTTTGGACGGCTTTTCCCCTGTGATAAGATATTCATATAACATTTTGACCGGATAATATCCCTGACAAACTCTCTCCTGGGCCAATATAGCGGTTATTGTGCCT